>JBAMMJ010000238.1:0-2319 GCA_039793825.1 Verrucomicrobiota bacterium
CTCGGAGACCAGATGTTAGAACTTATAAAAGTCTGGAAGCAAAGTTTAACAGTTCCGAAATAAATCCTAATTTTATAAGCCGATAAATTTTGTCATTTATTTCCCGGGAAAGAATATTTGTTCTTTATTTTTATCTCGGAGTTTTATGCAATTGTGATGATTATTATAAGTCATTATCAGATTATTAATGGAAAAGCAGACGCGACACCATTGCGTAGATAATCAGGATTAAGAGTATAACGCCGGTCGTGAAGAAAATATATCCAAAAGTTCGCGCAATACCCTTCCAACGCTGCCATTCGTCTTTGACTCTATATTCCTCAAGCCGTCCTTCGGCAACTAACCTGTCATACCATCGCTTGCGTTCGTGAAGCATTTCAGTTTTTGAGATTCTGCCGGAGAATATCACTGTATCCATCGGGAATTTTTCCAGTCTAAAGTGCGTATTGAAGAAATGGATTGTGAAAATAAAGCCTGCTGCAAGCAATGCTTCATCTGAATGAATAATATGTGCAACATTTATGATCCAGCCCGGAAGGAATTTTGTGAAAAATTCCGGTATCCACATAATAATACCTGAAACACCAATCATAAATACGCCCCAGAATACGGCGAAGTAATCAAATTTCTCCCAGTATGTCCAGCGGTCAAATTGTGGTTTAGGTCCTTTGCCGAAGAACCATTTATTGTGAGCGATAAAGTCGCGCCAATCCTGAATTGTTGGAATCATTGAATCTGGACCGAACAACGCGTTTGCGAGTCGTTTAAACTGGATTTTTCCTGTTTGTGGATCAAAAATGGATTTTCTATTTTTCCATCCATTTATAGCAAGTTCTATCAAATGCAAGCCAAAGTAGGTGAATGTAATTATTGCGCCGAATCTATGCAGCGCGCGGGCAACGTCCGGTCCGCCCATGATACTGAATATGGTTTTTGCCCAATCTGCATAATAGAACTTTAGCGGCATCCCTGTCAGAACAAGAAGCAGAAAACTTGTTACTACAAGTATATGCAGAAATCTCTCAAACGGCGCGAAGCGCGTGAACCACTCGTCGTCTTTATGCGCCCTGATTTTTGCCTCTCTGAAGGTTTTAGAATCGGTTATGTATAGATACGCCGACCTTACGAGCCACAATATGGTGTGAGCCCCAAAGAATGCAAAGACCCCGATAAGCAAACTTGTCATAAAGATAAATACGGCATATAATTGCGGATAATGTTTTTTATCCATTGGATTTGCGTGAGCGAGGAATTTGGTGAAGCCTTCGTTTGCTTTTGGATGACACTGTTTACAGGTTTGAACTATGTTTGTTGGAGAAAGTCGGGATTTAGGATCTGTCGGCGGAAGAACATCGTGATGCCCGTGGCAATCATAACAGGCTGCCACGGCTGGCGCAACATTAGGTTTGCCCAGCTGCATAGCCTTGCCGTGATAGGTTTCGTGGTAGTAGGTTAATCTGTCCTGATGACATTTCCCGCAACGTTTGTCGCTTTCCATTTTGAAGTGTCCTTGATGAGGCGGTTCAATATCGTGCGCGGTGTGGCAATCGGTGCAGGTTGGCGCCCGTTTGTCACCTTGAGCCAGTAATTTCCCGTGAACGCTATTTTTATAAACCTCTTCAATTTTAATATGACATTTGCCGCAGGTTTTAGAAATATTTGCCTGATTAATCGGAGAACTTCGGTCAACTATTCTTTTTATATCGTGAACACCGTGGCAGTCATTGCAGGACGGAGCCACAATTAAACCCATCTCAAGAAGACCGCGTCCGTGTATGCTGTCGCGAAACTGCATCGCAACGTTGGGATATTTCATTTTGTATTCCGTTGTAATTTCGGGATTGCTATGACATTTGCCGCAGGTCTGAGGCAGGTTGAGTTTAAAGACTGGAGATTCCGGTGTTTTTACAGGGACAATATTGTGAGAACCATGACAGTCCCAACAACTTGCAGCCGCCGATGCCCCCATTGAACGGCTGGCGCCGTGGATGCTTTTTGTGTATTGTTCAAAAGCGTTTGTATGCGATGGCTGTGCTGGATGGCAGGTGGCGCATTGCGGCGGTGGCGGATTGCTCTCGTGGACGGCTTCTTTTATTCCTGAATGGCAATCAACACAAAGAATTTTTGAGTGAACTGACTTTGCGTAATCGTTTGTTGGAAACGGTAATAGAGGGACCTCTTTTCCAGCCACTTTTTTCGTCTGTTTCTCTGAATGGCAATCAAGGCAGTCTTCATTAGTTATTTTTTCTGCCGCTCCTACATAGAAAAAAGAAACTAATGTTATCAGGCTGAATAACCACACAGTCTGGCGCTGTTTAA
>JBAMMJ010000239.1:0-6355 GCA_039793825.1 Verrucomicrobiota bacterium
TTTTTGTTTAAGTTGTTGTTGGTCAGGGTGTTGTGTTTCAGGTCGGGAGGTGGGGTGTTTTCGGGGGGTTTGGCTCAAATCCTGAAGTGTTTTTTTGGTTGTTTTTTTTGTGGTGGGGTGATTGTGTGGGTTGTTTTTTTAAAATTATTGTGTTAGGAATTTTGTGGTATTATATTGGATAATTATTTAAGGATTAAGTTTATGACGTTGACTGAAAAGATATTGGCGAGGGCATCTGGGCGCGCGCGTGTTAGCGCGGGTGATAATGTTTGGCTGAGTGTAGATGTGTTGATGACGCATGATGTGTGTGGTCCGGGGACGATAGGTGTTTTTAAGCGGGAGTTTGGGAAGGATGCGCGTGTGTGGGATCGGGAGAGGGTGGTTATTATTCCGGACCATTATATTTTTACGTCGGATTCTAAGTGTAATCGGAATGTAGATATTTTGAGGGAGTTTGCGCGGGAGCAGGGGCTTATTTATTTTTATGATGTGATTGATGATCCGCAGGGGAGGTGGGTATTTGATGTTGCGAAGGGTGAGTATAGGCGGCAGTATGGTTCGCGGTATGCGGGGGTTTGTCATACGGCGTTGCCGCAAAAGGGGCATACGCGGCCTGGGGAGGTGTTGTTGGGGACTGATTCGCATACTTGCACTGCGGGGGCGTTTAACGAGTTTGCGACTGGTATTGGGAATACGGATGCTGGTTTTGTGATGGGGACGGGGAAGATATTGTTGAAGGTTCCGGAGACGATGCATTTCAGGCTTGAGGGGGCGCTTGGCAAGGGGGTTATGGCAAAGGATGTTATTCTTTATATAATTGGGGAGATTGGTTTTGATGGGGCGACTTATAAGGCGATGCAGTTTGATGGGTGTGGGGTGGCTTCGCTTTCAATGGATGACAGGATGACGATTGCGAATATGGCTATTGAGGCGGGGGGGAAGAATGGGATTTTTGAGTTTGATGGTAGGACGCAGGAGTATGTTGATTATCGGACGAAGCTTAACGGGACAAGGTCTGTGTATGAGCCGGTTGAAAGGGATAGGGAGGAGAGGTTTTGTTTTGAGATGGTGGTTGATCTGTCAAAGATTGAGCCGCTTGTGGCGTGTCATCCTGATCCGAGCCGGCGTAAGTATGCGAAGGAGCTCGGGCATATCAGGCTTGACCGGGCTTATATTGGTTCTTGCACTGGTGGGAAGGCGAGTGATTTTCTTGATTTTGCGCGGATTGTGCGGGGTAGAAAGGTGGTGATTGACACTTTTGGGGTGCCTGCGACGCCTGAGATTGTGAGGGAGTTGCAGACGACGTATTGGGGGGATAAGACGGTATGGGAGATTCTTGTTGATGCCGGGGTGAGGATGACTGAGAATGCCGGGTGCGCCGCGTGTCTTGGGGGTCCGGTGGATACGTTTGGGCGGATGAACGCGCCGTTGAAGTGTATTAGCGCGACGAACCGAAATTTTCCCGGGCGGATGGGGCACAAGGAGAGTCAGGTTTTTCTTGCTTCGCCGATGACTGTGGCTGCGAGCGCGTTGACGGGGAAGATAACGGATCCGCGGGAGTTTTTGTAAATCGGGCTGATGGTAAAGGTAATATTTTTTGATATTGATGGCACGTTGATTCGGACGCTTGGTGTGGGTGTAAGGGCTTTTGCGAAGGCGTTTTATACTTTGTTCAAGTTTCCTGATGTGACGGGGAGGATTTCTTTTGCCGGGCGTACGGATACGAGTCTTGTTCGGGAGTATTTTTGGCTTAACAATTATGTGCCGACGGAGCGGGATGTGGAGAATTTTTTTGCCTGTTATGCATTGTGGCTGGATCATTTGTTGGCGGAGTCTCGTGGCGGGGTTTGTCCGGGGGTCAGGGAGTTTATTCAGAAGGCAAGGGGTCTTCGTCCGCAGCCGGTGATCGGGTTGTTGACAGGGAATATTCGTGTTGGGGCGGAGATTAAGTTGCGGCATTTTGGTTTGTGGGGTGAGTTTGAGGTTGGGGCATTTGCGGATGATAGTGATGAGAGGGATGAGATAGCGAGGGTTGCTTTTGGGCGGGCGATCGGGATGCTGGGTGAGGGGTTGAGCGGGGGCGAGGTTGTGGTTGTTGGGGATACTGCGCACGACATTCGTTGTGCGCGGGCGATCGGGGCGCGGGTTCTTGCGGTAGCGACTGGTGGTGCCGGGGTTGAGGAGCTGGCGCGGCATAATCCGGACTGGTTGGTGAATAATCTTACCGAGATAGAGCCGAAGGATTTGTGCTTGTAAGATTATCCGATCGGGATTAGTCTTAAAGGATGTAGAATTTAGTTGTTAAACCCGGATGATAAACGCCCGAACATTAAAGCATCATTGGTGGCACGTGTCGGCGCACTTTTTAATAGATATTGCGCTTTTTTGTCTGGCATTTTTGGTGGGGATCCGATTGCGTTTTGCCGGGGAGTGGAATTTGTTGGTTGCGACGCCGATGCAGTATGCGCCTTCAATATTGCTCGGGTCTGTGGCATTTGCTTCTTGCTGTTATATTATGGGGTTTTACTCGCCGCAGATTTATCATCAGAATTTATTTAAGCGGGCGCTGATGATTTTTATGGCGATGGTAATTTCGTTGATTTTAATGACCGGTTTATTTTATTTGAATTATTCAACGCGTATCGGGCGCGGGATAATGTTGTATAGCGGAACGATAGTTTATTTGACGGCGCTGATTCATCACGGATTGATTGTGCGGAGTCTTCAAAATTACAGGGAACGGATTGTGCTTGTGGTAACGTGTGAGTTTGACGAGGAGGAGATGAAATTGTTTGATGAGTTCTGGGGGAGGCATCTTGAGTTGGTCGGGGTTGTGCATTCTGACAACTACACGCCGAAATCAAAGGCGCGGATACTTGGTCCGGCGAGCAGGATCAGGGAGATTGTGAGGGAGTATGAAATAGACCGGGTAGTATGCACGAACAAAAGTTTTTCGGATCAAAGGTTGTATAAGGATTTTTGCGGATTGAGGTATTCGGGTGTGGTGGTGATGCCGCTGATTTCTTTGTGCGAGGAGATATATCAGTATGTGCCGATTGAGTTGATGACCTATGAATGGTTGATGAACGCAAGCGCCTCGCCGCAGATGTTGTATATCAAAAAAATCAAGCGTGGTTTTGATATAGCGGTTTCAATTGTTTGTTTAATATTGTCGTTGCCGGTGCTTGTTGTGGCGATTTTTCTGATACGGGTAACGTCGCGCGGTCCGATTTTTTACACTCAGGTTCGTTCTGGCAGGTTTGGCAGGAAGTTTAAGATGATAAAGTTGCGGACGATGTATGTTGACGCGGAGAGGGACGGTGCGAAGTGGTCGCAGGAGAACGACCCGCGGGTGACTCCTGTTGGCAGGATATTGCGGCGATATCGGATAGACGAGATACCGCAGTTGATCAATGTATTGCGCGGCGATATGTCGTTTGTTGGTCCGAGGCCTGAACGGCCTGAGTTTATTGATGAGCTTGCCAGGTCAATACCATTTTATCAGGAACGGCTTATGGTGCAGCCGGGGTTGACTGGCTGGGCTCAGGTGAATTATCCTTACGGTTCATCGGTGGAGGACGCCCGGAGAAAACTTGAATATGATCTGTATTATATGAAGCATATGAGCATATTTCTTGATTTATTCATATTGCTTGACACTATCAGGACGGTGTTGTGGGGCGGGGTTAAAAAACCGCGAGCGATGTTCTCTTTGAAGAACGGGTTTTTGTCTGAGCAGCCGAAGGGCGGCGGCAAGGAGGTTAGCGCCGCTCATCAGAAATAGATTCTTGAAAGAGGCAAATCGCCACATCGCGGGTCGGTTGTAACGAATATCGGGAAACTTTTAATATGGATGAGGACAGGCGCTCAATTGAGAGACTACGTTATCATTATGAAGTTGAACGGGAGCTTGCCGATAAACTCCGCCACTCAACTCGTGAGCAACGCGCCGCGCTTTATAAAACGCTTTATGATGAGTTGTTCAGAAGGGTTCCGGACCATCCGCGGCTTACCAGAAGAGAGACTCCGGAATCGGTTGCCCGAGCGGTGGAGGCGAGGCTGGCTATTTTGAAGCCGCTGTTAAACGGGGACGAGACGTTTCTTGAGTTTGCGCCAGGAGATTGTCGTCTTGCGATTGCAGTGGCAAGGTATGTTAAGCAGGTGTATGCGGTTGATATTTCCGACCAGAGCGGCGAGCTTAAAGAGGCGCCTTTGAATTTTAAATTGATTGTTTATGACGGGTATAATCTTGAGCTTCCGAAGGAGTCTATTGATATCGCATTCAGTTATCAGTTTCTGGAGCATCTGCACCCGGACGATGTTGAGCCGCATTTGGAACTTGTCTGCGCACTTTTAAAGGAAGGTGGATTTTATTTGTTGTCAACGCCGCACGCGTATTCTGGTCCGCACGACATTTCGGCTTACTTTTCTGATACGCCACAGGGGTTTCATTTAAAGGAATGGACTTACAGGGAATTGCTGCGTGCGGCGAGAAACGTTGGATTTAGAGGAATGTTTATATATAGGTTTGGGAAACCATTAAGGTGCGTTTTTTTAAATTGGTTGAATTTGTTGGTTGAATCCGTAGTTGGGGGATTGCCGGTCCGGATAAGGAAAAGGATAAGCCGAAGATTATTTAATTCCGTAACCGTATTGTTAAGGAAATGAGACCGCTCAGGATCGCTTTTCTTACCGAGTATGATGCCAGGGACATAAACCGGTGGTCCGGGACGGCTTATTTTATGAGCCAGTCTTTAGCTCAGCGCGGTTTTGATGTTGAATACGTTGGACCGTTGCAGGAGCGGTTTCAGTTATATATTCGGTGTTTAAATTATTTTTACAAACATTTTACCAGAAGGCGGTATTTTCCGTTTGCTTCGCCGATGCGGCTAAAAAGTTTTGCGTTTCAAGCGCGCAGAAGGCTTGAGGGGTTGAATTATGATGTTGTTGTGGCGCCGAATATGTGGGGGATTGCTTACTTAAGGATTGAAAAGCCGGTGGTTTTATGGGCTGATTGCACGTTTGGTTCAATGGTTGATTTTTATCCTGATTATACAAACCTTTGCGCAAGGAGTTTACGGGAGGGACACCGCGCCGAATTTAAGGCTTTGCAGGGGTGCAGTCTTGCGGTGTTTGCTTCGGAATGGGCTGCCGAATCGGCGATTGGATATTACAACGTGCCGAAAGAAAAGGTGAAGGTTGTTCCTTACGGCGCAAATATAATTTGTTCAAGGAGGTTGGAGGACATTGAGAGGATGATTGAATCGCGGTTGCGGTGTTGTTGCAAATTGTTGTTTATCGGAAAGGTGTGGCAGCGAAAAGGCGGAGAGATAGCGGTGGAGGTGGCAAAGGAGTTGAATAGGCGCGGTCTTGAAACTGAGCTGGCGCTTGTCGGTTCGCTACCGGATAATGCTGATAAGTTGCCTGCATTCATTAAGCCGCTCGGGTTTATTGATAAATCCAAACAAAAGGGGAAAGAACAATTGGAGCGGCTTTTTTCGGAGTCGCATTTTTTGATTGTGCCTTCGCGCGCGGAAGCCTATGGGATTGTGTTTTGCGAGGCGAGTTCATACGGTGTTCCCAGTATTGCGACAGATGTTGGCGGTATACCGACGGTGGTAAAGGAGGGTGTTAACGGGAAGAGGTTTTCGCTCACTGCGTCGGTTGAGGAATATGCGAGTTATATCTATTCAATAATGAATAATTATGATGAGTATAAGAAGCTTGCTATTAGTTCTTTTATTGAATATGAAACAAGGTTAAACTGGAAGGTGGCAAGCGAGAGATTTGGGCAGTTGATAACTGATTTAGTAAAATTATGAGCGATAAAGGAAAATCTGGCGACTTGTTATTAAGTCAATTGGATAACATTGCCTCGGGATACCGAGCCTCGCAGGTGTTGTTTGCGGCAAACAGGCTTGGGTTGTTTGACGCGCTATTGGAGAAACAGAGGACAGCGGAGGAATTGTCAAAAATACTCAAAGCCGATCTGCGCGGGACGGTTGTTCTCTGCAACGCGCTTGCCGGACTTGGTTTGATAAGGAAGCGGGGCGGGGTTTACGGGCTTTCGGTGGTGGCAAAGAAGTATTTAGTCAAGGATTCTCTGTATTCTCAACAGGCGTTGCTGTTGCACAACGCGGCGCTGTATGAGAAATGGGGGAGATTATACGATGTTGTCAAGACGGGCAGACCGGTTCCGAGAGAATTTGTTTCGCCGGAATTGCGAGGTGATGAAGTTTCGTTTGCGCGCGCGATGGCAAGTAGCGCTGCGCTTGGCGCAGCGGAGACTGTTGAGGCGATTGATTTGAGAAATACAAACACAATGCTTGATATTGGCGGAGGTCCTGGAATTTAC
>JBAMMJ010000239.1:6365-7414 GCA_039793825.1 Verrucomicrobiota bacterium
ACGCGATTGAATTTGCAAGGCGACAGCCGTCTTTGAGGGTTACAATTATGGACGATTCAAAGACGTTAGAAGTCGCGCAAGAGAATGTAAAGAGGGCGGGGCTTGCCGATAGGATAGAGTTAAAAGCGGGCAATGCGCTGGTTGATGATGTTGGTGGGGGGTATGATCTGATATTGATATCCAATGTGATTCATCAGTATTCGGTTGATAAAAATATTGAGTTGATAAAGCGCGCTGCGTCGGCACTGAGCTGCGGCGGGAGGGTGTGTATAAAGGATTTTTTGTTGAATCCCTGCCGCACAAAACCGTTAAAGGCGAGTCTTTTTGCGGTGAATATGCTTGTCAATACCGAGGGCGGCAATTGCTATACTGTGGATGATGTGAAGGGGTGGTTAAAAGCCGTCGGGTTGAAGCCGTCAAAGGTGGTTCAGCTATCGGACCCATCAAGGATAGTAATTGGAACAAAAGGTAAAGCTTGATTTGTGTTGAAATCTTGCGGTTGGGTTCACTTATGGTTTTGCGGTTTGGCGAACAGTTTTAATTAATAATTAACGGAAAAGCAAATTTGATTTAGATAATTTTTGAATTAATTTAAGATTAATTGTTTTTAAATTTTAAGAAAGATGAATGAAGAAAACTTAAATCAGCAACAGCAGTTGTCAGAGGCGCGGCTGGATGGGCGGGCGCCAGATGAATTGAGGCAGATTAAATTAAGCAACGATATTGCTCCGAACGCTCCTGGGTCAACCTTGATTGAATGGGGGAAGACGAGGGTTATCTGCGCGGTGACGATTGAAGAAGATGTGCCGCGCTGGATGAAAGAGCAAAATGTGACGGGCGGCTGGATTACGGCTGAGTATTCAATGTTGCCGTATTCAACGCCGCAGCGGAAGCCGCGCGACATTACCAAAGGTAAATTGGAAGGCAGGACGCAGGAAATCCAGCGATTGATCGGCAGGGCGCTGCGTTCGGCTGTCAATCTTGAAAAACTTGGTGCTCGGACGCTCTGGATAGATTGCGATGTGTTGCAGGCTGACGGTGGAACGCGG
>JBAMMJ010000239.1:7424-17993 GCA_039793825.1 Verrucomicrobiota bacterium
TCTGCTTCAATTAGCGGGGCGTATGTGGCGCTTGCGCTTGCAATTAAAAAGTTGTTAAAGGAAGGTAAATTAACCGAAGACCCGTTGCTTCAGCCGGTTGCCGCGGTTAGCGTTGGGATAGTAAACGGAAAAGTTTTGCTTGACCTGACTTATGAGGAAGATGTGGCGGCGGCGGTAGATATGAATCTTGTTATGAACGGGAGTGGTGAGTTTATAGAGATACAGGGTACGGGCGAAGAGTCCACATTCACAGATGAACAACTTGCCGCAATGCTCGCGCTGGGCAAAGCGGGGATAAAAAAAATTTTGGCTATCCAGCAACAGGCACTGGGCGGGGTATCTTGAACAGGGCGGCAGCCTCCAATTCACAGAGACAATGAATGAACTTTTTTTAATACGTCACGGCGAGGTTATAGAGGCTTACAAAGGCGTTTTTGCCGGCAGAACAGATATTGAGTTATCTGAGAACGGAAAGAAGCAGGCGATTGCGACCGCTAAATATCTGATGTCGCATTCGGTTTCAAGTGTTTACGCAAGCCCTATGAAGAGGGTAAGGCAAACCTTGCAACCATTTGTGGAGTTAAGCGGTATTAAACCGATTTTTTTGGGGGAGCTGGTGGAGATAGATTTTGGCGAATGGACCGGTCTGAATTTTGAAGAGGTTGCAAACCGTTTTGGCGTCAACGCATATAGCTGGCTTGAGCAGATTGAGGCAGGCAGGATAGACGGAGCTGAAACCACAGAAGTCTTGCGTCGCCGCGTTGAGCCTGTTTTGAGCAGGATATTGATAGAAAACACGCAGGGGAACGTGGCAATTTTTTCTCACGGCGGAATAATTCGGGTAATTCTCTCGGTATTGCTTGATATTCCATTGGTGAAATTGGGAAAGATCGGGATAGACTATTGCAGTGTGAGCAAAATTTGTGTTAACGGGCTTAGTGTTTCGCTACGGCTTTTGAATTATTTGCCCTGGAAAAATAATCTCCTGCCCTATGATTGATTATGAGAAAACACGGGGGTTCAAAAAAACGGCTGATAAAGTATGAAGTCGTTGCGGTGCCGCAAGCCGAAGAGCCTGTATGCGACATTTTAAATGAAATCTTTGGAAGGTATCCGGTCGTTTTGCATAATGTTGAGACCGGCGCCGTTTCTGTAGCAGTATATGCCGATGAAGGCGAGTTCAGGTTCGGGGAGGTAAAAAGGAGATTTGAAGAAAAACTGAGATTATCGGGGGTCAGCCCTGAGTCGGGCGATTTTAAAATCAATGCGTCAGTTATTAGATATGAAGACTGGGCAGAGAGCTGGAAACGGCATTTTAAAGCGCTCCGATTTGGCGATGTTCTTCTTGTTAAGCCGCACTGGAGCAAGGCAAAGGTAAAGCCAGGCGCAAAGGTTGTTATATTAAATCCTGGACTTGCCTTTGGGACCGGACAACACGCAACGACAAGGTTTTGCCTGCGACAAATCGTTAAATATCGTCCGAAGTGCAGGGAAACGGCGTTCTCTTTTCTTGATGCTGGGACTGGTTCTGGAATCCTTGCAATTTCAGCGGCAAAGCTTGGTTATTCACCTGTTGTGGCTTTTGATTACGACGAAACCGCGGTGCGAATTGCGGAGAAAAATGCCCGGAGAAACCGTGTAGAATTTAAGATCAGGCTATTCCAGCAGGACATACTGCGGCTCGCGGATGTGGATGATGAGAAGTACGATTTTATCTGCGCGAACCTCACGGCAGACCTTCTGATTGAAGCGAGGAAGAAATTCATATGCCGTTTAAAACCTGGCGGAAAACTTGCGCTTGCTGGAATTTTAAGTTGTCAATTTGAAGCCGTTAAAAAAGCCTATCAGGAGAGCGGCTTGCGGCTGACGGTTTCCGAGATAGATAGCGAATGGGAGTCGGGGTTGTTTGTTCTGGAGTGACAGGTTTTTACGGGGGTTAATTTCAGATTTTGCAGTGAGCTGAATATTCACGATAAAGAGGAAAAATTGGGTTAGAAACAAAAAACCAGATTAGCCATAACTTGTGGTGGCTAATCTGGTTTGACGAATATTGTTTGTTATGAGGCGAACGATTCGCCGACCTGGAAACGGACGAAACGTTTGACGGTTATGGTATCGCCAAGCTCTTTGGCGATGCCGTTAATGTAGTCTTTGACTGTGATTTCACCGTTCTGCCTCACAAAGCCCTGGTCTAAAAGACAATAGGACTGATAGAACTTCTCAAGTTTGCCTGCCACAATTTTCTCAATGACCTGCTGCGGCTTATTTTTTACCTGTTCTGCGGCGATCTCACGTTCCTTTGCGAGGACATCAGCGGGGACATTTTCCCGCGAAACTACGAACGGGTTTGCCGCTGCAATTTGCAAAGTTATATCTTTGACGAGGCTTTTGAATTTGTCGTTACGGACAGTTTCTTCTTTGCCGGCGCCGACTTCTACCAACACACCGACCTTGCTGCCGGTGTGGATATAGGCGGCTACTAGTCCGTTGCCCTCTACCTCATAACGGGTAAATCTTGAGACCTTTATGTTTTCGCGCAAACGGTTGAAGGTATCAAGTTTTTCTGTTTCGTAATCGGCATTTGGATTTTCAGCCAGTTTTTTTGCGACCAGTTCGGCAAAGGCTTTGAAGACCTCGTTGCGCGCGACGAAATCGGTTTCGCAATTTACTTCAACGAGCACTCCAATTTTTGCTCCCGGCGCGATGTACTGGGCAATAACTCCCTCGCGCGCCTCGCGTCCAGCCTTTTTGGCAGCGGAGGCGATGCCCTTTTTGCGAAGGATTTCAACCGCGAGATTAATATCGCCGTTTGCTTCAATGAGGGCTTTTTTGCACTCCATCATACCGACGTTAGTCATCTCGCGCAATTTTGCGACGTCACTTGCAGTTATTTCAGCCATAACAATTCAACTCCTGAATTTTTAGTTAATTAAAAGGTTAGATTTTTAAGGGATTTAAGGATTCGGCTGGCTGGCGTCTCCCGTATTCGGGGTGTTCTGGACAGCCGCCGGGGTCTGGGTTTCAATTTGACCGGTTGCGGTTTGAGTGGCAGACTGAGTGTTAGTTTCTTCTTTTGAGGTAGTTTGTTCAAGAGGTTTCTCTTCTACCTCTTCAATGGATCGTTTGCGAGCTTTTCCGGCTTCAATTTCAGCCCGCGCCTCCGTTATTGTTTGGACGATAGGATTGACGATTGCCTTGATTGAGCGGATGGCGTCGTCGTTTCCGACGATAGGATAATTAATCGGGTCTGGATCGCAATTGGTATCCACTATTGCGACGATTGGTATTCGCAGGCGATTTGCTTCGGCAACGGCGTTGTGTTCGCGTTTAACGTCAATTATGAACAACGCAGCGGGCAATCTGTCCATATTGCGGATGCCTTCAAAGTATTTGATGAGACGGTCTAATTCTCTTCTGAGCATAGCCTGTTCTTTTTTGCCGTAATTGTTGATAGTGCCGTCGTTCATCATCTTTTCCAGATGATTCATTCGTTTGATGGAATTTCGGATTGTGACAAAATTGGTCAATGTCCCGCCGAGCCATCGCTCTGTTACATAATGTTGACCGCAATTTTTTGCCGCCTCTTTGATTGTTTCTTGAGCCTGCTTTTTTGTGCCGACGAACAGTATTTTGCCGCCGTTACGGATGGTGCTTCTTAAAAACTCGCACGCGGTTTGCAATTGAACCAGAGTTTTGCTCAGGTCAATAATATGAATCCCGTTTCTTGCTTCAAAGATGTAATTCTTCATTTTGGGATTCCAACGTCTTGTCTCGTGCCCAAAATGAACGCCAGCGTCAAGTAGTTCTTTTATTCCGATTTCCAGCATATATACCTTTTCCAGCCTGCGCGCCGCGCATTATTAATTTTGTTGTTGCGACCGCAGACCATCCTGTGGAACACAGGATTTAAGTTAGTTGTTGTTGTGGTCCCCGACGCCGCCTCAGCATCGGATTTTTAAGACCGTTCTTTTACGTTATTGGTTTTCACGATAACGTAAAAACTTTATAATATGCCATTTTTATTTTATTTCAACAATTAATTTTATTCTTTTTTGGATAATGTCATTGTAAGCCCGTGAAAAATTAAAGTTTAATTAGAGGATTATTGGAGTATTTTTAGATTGGGTTCCGTCAAATATCCAGATTGAAATATTATGAATAGATCAGGATTTGCTATTTTGAGGAAAGCCATAGCATTTGCGGTGGTAATGCCATTGGTTGTTTTTGGAGCTTCAAGGGAAAGCGATTGGAAGAAGGTTGAGGAGGCGATGAACAAGGGGCTTCCGCGCTCTGCGATTGAGTTGCTTGATCCGATAATCGCCGCGGCGCTTAAAGAGAAAGCGTATGCCGAAGCGGCAAAGGCGATTTGCAAGAAAATTGTTCTTGAGTCTATTATCCAGGGGAATAAGCCGGAGGAACGGATAATTCGGATGGACAGGGCGATTCAAACCGCGCCTGCGGAGATAAAGCCGCTCCTTTTGACGCTGCAAGCGCACTGGTACTGGCAGTATTTTCAGAACAACCGCTGGCGTTTTTTGAACAGAACCCGAACCGCTCAGCCGCCGGGTTCAGATTTTACGACCTGGGACCTGCCGAGGCTCTTTAACGAGATAGATAAACTTTATTCACAGGCTCTGGCGAGCGCCGAGGTACTTAAAAAGACGCCGATTTCTGTCTTTGACGAGTTTTTGGTTAAGGGGACTGTACCGGATAGTTATCGGCCGACAGTTTATGATTTTGTCGCATATCAGGCGTTAGAGTTTTACACCTCTGGCGAACAAGCCGCGGCAAAGCCGGCGGATGCTTTTGAAATTTCTGCCGACTCGCCCATCTTTGATTCTGCCGATAGATTTATTTCGTGGCGTCCGCAGACGGACGATGTCACAAGTCCTAAATTGCAGGCAATTCTCATATATCAGGCTCTGCTTGAATTCCATAAAAACGATAAAGACGGTTCTGCGTTCGCGGATGCCGACCTTGCGAGATTAAACTGGGGGTGGAGCGTTTCGGTTGGAGACTCAAAATCTGAACGTTATAAAGCGGCATTAAAAGTTTTTATAGACAGATGGGTTGAGCACGAGATTTCAACTATGGCGATTTATCACCTGGCGCGGGTGATAAAAGAGGAGGGCGATTTTGTAAAGGCGAGGGAAATCGCGCTGCGCGGGGCGAAAGTCTTTCCAAACAGTCCTGGCTCAAATCTTTGCAAAAATCTTATAACCGAGATTGAAGCCAAATCACTGGAGCTGATGGGGGAAGTTGTATGGAGCAGACCGTTTCCAAAAATTGACGTGAAATATAGAAATATTGATATTGTTCATTTTAGAGCGTATGCGGTTGACTGGGAGAGGCAGATGCAGAAAGGGCGCTATTATCAGAGGTATTTAAATGACGATGAGTTGATAAACTTGTTAAAAGAAAAGCCGGCTGCGCAATGGTCAGCAAAGCTAAAGCCCCAGAGCGATTATAAGGAGCATCTCCAGCAGGTTCCTGCCACAGAGGATTTGAAGCCGGGTTTTTATTACTTAATAGCGAGCCATCGGGAGGATTTTTCAAGAAATGACAATCAGATGGCTTATCTCGCCTTCTGGGTTAGCGAGATTGAGATTGTGGTTTATTCTCATTCCGGGACGATTCGCGGACTTGTGGTTGAAGCAGATAGCGGAAAACCGGTCGCCAACGCGCTGGTGAGCGTATGGACTATGAACCAGAACGGGGGATTTAATCAGTCAAAAGAGCCGATAAAGACGGATGAAACAGGTTATTTTGCGATACCCGGCGTAAACGAACGCGGTGTAGTCCTTTGCGCGACTTCTGGGGAGCAAAAGGTTGCCACATTTGATGTTATAAATTCGTGGAGACAGAACCCGCCAGCCGCCCGCGAACAGGTCTTTTTCTTTACCGACAGGGCTATTTACCGCCCCGGTCAGAATCTCTATTACAAGGGGATTCTGGTTTATGTTGATTCGGAAAAAGACCAATACAGAATCATACCAAAGAGGAAGGTAACTGTAATCTTTTCCGACCCTAACGGTAAGGAGGTGGCAAGGCAGGAGGTTGAGTCAAACGACTTTGGAAGTTTCAATGGTGTTTTTACAACACCGTCCGACAGGCTGATGGGCAATTACAGTTTGCGGCTGCTTGGCGGTCCGCCCGGTGCTACGAGCGTGAGCGTTGAGGAATACAAACGCCCGAAATTTAATGTTGTAATTCAGCCGCCAAAGGAAGGGGTGCGGCTTAATGATAAAGTTATAGTGAAAGGGGTAGCCGAGGCATTCACGGGCGCGCCTATTGACGGCGCGGAGGTAAAATGGCGCGTTGTTAGGGATGTTCATTATCCGGTCTGGTGGTGGGGCTGGCGCTGGCGGTATTATCCACAACCACAGGCGGCTCAGGAAATTGGTTTTGGCGTGGCTAAAACAGCGACGGACGGCTCGTTTGAAATTGGATTTATAGCAAAGCCAGACCCTTCAGTTTCCGCTGAAAGCGAGGCGTCGTTTACATTTACCGTTTATGCCGATGTGACGGATTCAAGCGGAGAAACCCGCTCGGGACGCAGGTTTGTTAATGTTGGATTTACCGCGTTATCGGCTCAAATTCAGACCGACGAATGGCAGACATCAAAATCTCCTGTCGCTTGCAAGGTTTATACAAAAACCTTTGACGATGAACCGCAAATTGCGGAAGGCTCCATAAAAATTTATAGATTGAAAGAACCACAACGTGTTCATCGCTCTCTTTCAATGTATCCGAATTGGTGGAGTCAGAAGGTTATCGCGGAAGAAACCGGTCCGGACCTGTCAAATCCATTAAACTGGGACGAGGCAGAGTTAGTGGCGGAAAAGGGAATAACCACATCAAAAGAGGGTGTTGCCGTAGTTGATTTTAATCTAAAGGCTGGCTGTTATCGGGCTGTATTTGAAACTGTTGATAAGTATGGCAAAAAAGTTACCGCAAGAAGACAGATAACGGTTTTAGACCCGGAAGCGGAAAGATTGAGTATAAAAATCCCGAATATTTTGACCGCGCCGAAATGGAGTGTTGAGCCGGGCGAGGAATTTTTGGCGCTATGGGGAACGGGCTATGAGAGCGGGAGAGCCTTTATCCAGATTGAACACAGGGGGAAAGTTATAAAGCAATATTGGACATCTCAAGACAGAACGCAACATCTCATTAAACTGCCGATAACCGAGGAGTTTCGCGGTGGCTTCACGTTGCACGTAGCGTTTGTTAGAGAAAACGCGGCTTATCTGGAATCGCGGCGGATTGAAGTCCCCTGGAGCAACAAGGAACTTGACCTTTCATTTGAGCATTTCACTTCAAAACTTCAGCCGGCGCAGAAAGAGTATTGGTCTATTCTGATTAAACCAAAATCGGGGGTAGCTAAAAAAGAGACAGCTGAAAAAAGAGCGGCTGAGCTTGTGGCAACACTTTATGATGAATCGCTGGATATGTTCCGACATAATGTCTGGATGAACCGTTTCAACATCTTCAGGAACGACTATTCAACAATGTCGGCGAGCTTTTGTAACCATAAGAACAATTTCAATTATGTGCTTACTATGTTTTCTTCTGTTTATATATCGGTTGAGATTCGTTACCGAGACTTTCCGCCAGATATTATCCAGGGCGTTTATTGGTATTTTGGACGAGGTGTGAGATCGTTTGGGGCAGAGTTTGATAGCGCTGCTCGTTTTGGGAACGGCATTATGGCAAAGGCAGCGGCACCGGCGCCCGGGCTTGCTGCAACCCTGGAGGCAAAAGACCACCTTGGAGAGGTTGAAAAGGCGACAGCTGGCGTTGATAAGCGTAAAGAAATACAGAGCGCCGTTGCAGGAGAAGACAGGACAGGCGCGCCGCCGTCAATAGACCTATCGTCTGTAACAGCCCGAAAAAACCTTAACGAAACCGCTTTCTTTTATCCGCAGTTAATCTCTGACGAAAATGGGGTTGTCAAAATCCAGTTTGAAATGCCTGAGGCGCTTACGAAATGGAAGTTCATTGCCTTTGCGCACGACACACTCCTTCGCTCTGGCTCTTTAACGGCAAGCGCGACGACATCAAAGGATATAATGGTTCAGCCCAATCCGCCCCGTTTTGTTCGCGAGGGGGACATTCTTATATTTCCGGTGAAGATATCAAATCGGACGACTGAGAGGCAAAGAGGAAAAGCGCGCCTGAATTTTATGGATGCCGCAAGCGGGAAAGATATCGATCGGTTGCTTGGCAACACCGTCGTTGAGGTGGGATTTGATGTGCCAGCCGGCGAGTCGCGAACCTATTCGTGGCAGATCATTGTTCCGGATGGCGCGCCATATATCCATTATAAGGCTGTGGCTTCTACGGGTAAGGTCTCCGATGGGGAAGAAGGTTATATACCGACACTTTCCAGAAGGATTTTCGTGACCGAATCATTACCATTGCCAATAAGAGGCGAGGGGGTCAAAAAATTCAGATTTGAAAGCCTGTTAAAATCTAAGTCCTCAACAACATTGAGGCATCAGGGGCTTGTGGTTCAGATGGTTTCGCAGCCTGCCTGGTATGCGGTTATGGCTCTGCCATATCTGATGGAGTATCCTTATGAATGTTCCGAACAGGTATTTAATAGATACTACGCAAACGCGCTTGCGCGGCATATTGCGAATTCGGACGCGAAAATCAGGCGGATATTTGACCTATGGAAAGGGACGCCGGCGCTGGACAGTCCGCTTGAAAAGAATCAGGACTTAAAATCGGTTATGCTTGAAGAGACGCCGTGGTATCGGGCTGCTCAAAACGAGAGTCAGGCAAGACGCAATGTCGGTATTTTATTTGAGGAGAACCGTTTGAACAATGAGCTACGGCGGGCGCTTGCAAAATTAAAGGAGATGCAACTTGCCGATGGTTACTGGTCGTGGTTTCCGGGCGGACCGAAGAGCGAGTATATAACACTGTATATTGTCACCGGGTTCGGGCGACTCCGGCATCTTGGTGTTGACACAGATATCCAATGCGCCATAAAAGCGCTTCCGGCGCTTGATGGCTGGATTTCCGATATTTACAACCGTATTATTCAATATGGAGTTAAAGACAGGGACAATCTATCGGAGACTATCGCATTGTATTTGTATTGTAGGAGTTTCTTTTTAAAGGATAAAGCGATTGATGAGGCAAACCGCGAGGCGTTTGATTATTTTGTAAAACAGGCGCGTCAATACTGGCTTCGTCTGCCGCGTCAGTCCCAGGCGCACATTGCGATTGGTTTAAAGAGAATCAATCTCTTTTATAAGAATGCTGACGACACGACGCCGACTGACATTGTCAGGTCGCTAAAAGAACGCGCTGTTTACGATGAGGAGATGGGGATGTTCTGGCGAGATACGGAGTTAAGCTGGTGGTGGTATAGGGCGCCGATTGAAACGCAGGCAATGATGATTGAGGTGTTTGACGAGGTCGCATCCGATGCAAAAGCGGTTGAAGAATGCAAAACCTGGCTTCTAAAACAGAAACAGACCCAGGATTGGAAGACCACAAAGGCTACAGCAGACGCCGTATACGCCCTGCTATTGAGAGGGACAAACTGGCTGGCTTCGGACAAACTTGTTGAGGTTGTGGTTGGAGGAATTAATATTACGCCTGGAAAATCTGCGCAGAAGTCGGCTGAAGAGGTTAAGGTTGAGCCGGGAACAGGTTTTTACGAAAAACGATTTTCTCCTGAGCAGATCAAGCCGTCGCTTGGTGAAATAACGGTAAAAAAGAGCGACGCAGGGGTGAGCTGGGGGAGCGTCCACTGGCAATATCTTGAAGATATGAGCAAGGTCAAACCCTACGCGGGAACTCCGTTGAAGCTCAAAAAATCCATATTCATAAGAGAGACAACAAAGCGTGGAAAGGAGCTCGTGCCGATAAGGGGGAGCGTCAGTGTTGGGGATGAACTAATAGTGCGTATTGAATTACGCGTTGATCGCGATATGGAATATGTTCACCTTAAAGACCAGAGACCAAGCGGCGTGGAGCCGGTGAATGTCCTTTCGGGTTGCCGTTCACAGGATGGGTTGATTTATTATGAAACCACGCGTGACACCGCAAGCCACTTCTTTATTCATTACCTTCCCAAGGGCACTTATGTGTTTGAATATCCTGTACGCGTTCAACACAGAGGCAAATATCAGACTGGCATAGCCTCAATTCAATGTATGTATGCGCCGGAATTCAACAGCCATAGCGAAAGTATTTTATTAGAGGCAAAGTAAAGAGAATCCGCGCTATGGAATGACCACAGAACAACCACAGAGATATTGCAGGGTTAAAATAGGGTAACCACAGAGATTTACGGAGAAATCGCAGAGTTAACACAGAGTTAATGCAGGATAACCACAGAGTTATAACTACGGTTGAATATTTATAAAGAATATTTATAAATATTGCCGGAAATTCAGGTTCTGGCGGGGGTTCAGTTTGGTTTGGACACAAACGAATTTTTTGTTTAATATGGTAAAGTTGTTGTTTCTTTTAGAGCGCCGATTCAGAATTGAGAATTTGAACGATTTGAAAATTATCCAATTTTGAACGAATTATATATATTGCAAA
>JBAMMJ010000240.1:0-2316 GCA_039793825.1 Verrucomicrobiota bacterium
TTACCATCAACACCGATATTCACCTTAATGTTGTTTTCTTCTCTTACGCCGAAATTTGAAATCTGAACTTCAAACCTGATAGGTTTATTTAACGGAGCAAGACCGCTTGCGATAGAAAACCGAGTGATTCCAAGATTTCTTTCCTCCTGTTCGCCCACAATTATTATAGTTATCTGAATATTTTCCATTTTAGCTTCTTTGAGCAAATTTTGAATTTCCTTGAAATTCTTCCAGGCAAGATATTGACCATCGGTAATAATATATATTTCTTTTCTTATGGTGGAATGAGTCCGTAATACTTCTAAGGCTTGTTTTAATGACGGCATCAAATCTGACGATCTGCCTGACAATCTGGCATCTGCAAGCGCCCTTCGGAGCAAGTTGACGTCATAAGTTGGTTCAGGGACTATAGCCCTCACGGTGTCGGATGCCAGAAACAGCGCGCTTGAGGAACCGGGCTCCATCCTGGAAACAATTTCTTCGGCAATTTTCCGAGCCCGCGTAAACATATCAGATACGCCATCTGTCAAACTCATACTATATGAGTTATCCAGAATTAGAACGCTGGTGGTTTTTGCTCCAAGTATTCCTTTAGCTTCGGACTTTATTGCCGGACGCGCCAATGCAAGGGCGATTAAGGCAATGAGCAGGCATCTGATTATTAAAAGTACGATGTCCTCAAGATGGATGCGACGTTGGTTTTGCTGCACGCTTTCTTTTAAAAATCGCATTGCAGCCCAAACAACGCGTTGGAACTTGCGGCGGTTTAGTAAATGGATGATTATCGGAACCGAGATTGCCGCCAGCCCAAAAAGCATTAATGGATTTAAGAATCCCATCGCATCATTCTATCTGTCATCTTGAGATACGCGTTGTTGTTTTTGCCCTGAAAGCAAGATAGCCAGAAAGCGCCTCGTGTAGTGACATACCCGTGTTTGTTAATATATAGTGAGATTGGTTGCGTTCGCAACCTTCGCGAATTCTTTTGATATACGCATTCAATTCAGCCATATAACTGTTACGAATTTCATTGGGGCGAGTGAGGATTTTCGGGATTTTCTCAAGCCCCTCAAATTCAACAAGCCCACGAAATGGAAATTCAAGTTCATACGGGTCTAAAGTGTGAAATACAATTACTTCGTGTCCACAAAACCTTAAATGCTGAATCCCCTCCAAAATTTTTGATTCATCTTCAAACAGATCGCTTATTAATATTATTATCCCTTTTTTATGGATTTGAGCCGCGAGGTTATGAAGAACTGTGGTAATGCTTGTTTTTCCATCAGGATTATAGTTTACGAGTTGATTTAATATATTTATCAAGGAGGACCTATTGTCTGAACGCGGCACATAATTTTTGATTTCTGAATCAAATATCGCAAAGGCGACAGCATCCCGTTGCGAAAGGATTAAATAGGCAAGACAAGCCGATAATATTTTACCATAGTCAAATTTTGTGTATCTTCCCGAACCATACTTCATTGATTCGCTGCCATCTAATAGAATATGGGCTATAAAATTAGTCTCCTGTTCATATTGTTTTACGTAATATCTATCTGTTCTTCCTAATACCTTCCAATCAAGGTGTCTTAGATCGTCCCCTGGCGAATATTCGCGATGTTGGGCAAATTCAATAGCAAATCCTCTATAGGGGGATTTATGCTCGCCAGCCATATAACCTTCTACAATAAATCTCGCGCATAAACCGAGTTTTTCGGCTTTCGTAATTACTTCAGGGTCTAAAAGGTCATAAATAAGTTTTTTATCCATTTTTCATTCAGGTTAAATTGGCAGGGCACTATGTTTTTAAAATAGTTGGTTCAAGACAATTTTTCATTTTTTGGAACAACTTCAAGTATTTTACGAACAATATCATCAGAAGAGACCCCTTCGCTTTGCGCCGAGAAGTTAGGTATTATTCTGTGTCTTAAGATAGGTGGCGCAACTGCAGCAACATCGTCGCAACTCACATAAGACTGTCCGTTGAGCATAGCGCGCGCTTTTGCCGCCATAATAAGGTTCATACTTGCGCGTGGTCCGGCACCCCAGGTAAGCCATTTTTTGCAAAAGTCCAAAGCTTCAGGTTCTTTTGGTCTTGTTACTCGGACTATTGTTTCTGCGTAGGCATAAACGTGATCTGACACCGGCATTTTTCTCACCAATCGTTGCAAATCCAATATTTGTTGCGCGTTTAAGACCGGCTGAAGTTTAAAATCGCGGTCCGTTGTCATCGCTTTCATAATCTGGAGTTCTTCTTCTTTGCTTGGGTATTCAACGTTTATCATAAACATAAACCGATCCAGCTGCGCCTCTGGT
>JBAMMJ010000241.1:0-2303 GCA_039793825.1 Verrucomicrobiota bacterium
ATCCCGCCCAAAAGTCTGCGCCGGTTCAAACCTCCACCTCATACTTCATTGCGCCATATGAGCCGGCGGCAGCCGACTCCCGCCAGAACAGTCCCGCCCTACAATACGGCACCTGGGCATACGCCTGCATTCAGCGGATTGCTGAAGGCGTTGCCCAGGTGCCCTTCAGGGTTTCGCGTTATAAACCCGGAACTGAGATGCTTGTTGAATCCGGCAGATTATACGAGCTGTTGCGACAGCCGCATCCGTTGCTGACCCAATTTGACTTCTTTGAGTTAATCGTATGCTGGCTTATGGCGCGCGGCAAGGCGTTCATCCTGCCGCTGGACGAGGCTGGCAAGCCGGTTGATTTATCGCGTCGGGACGCTTACAACGCACCGGAGATATATTCTCTGCAAATACCGCCGCCTGAAAATTTCAAAAAGATCGTCTCCAATGGCGCACTTATAGGATGGCGTTACAGGACTTCAAGCAGTTCAAAAGAGGTTCATCTGTTTCCGGAAGAAGTAATCTATATTCGGCTGCCATTCATTAATGATTTCTATGACGGCTTTTCGCCGCTTGCCGTTGCCGCGCTTGCGGCGCAGACGGATATCGCGTCGGCTCAATATATGAAAGCGATAATGTCAAACAATGGCGAGACAGGCTTAATTATAAAGACAGACCAGCCGTTAACAGAAGAACAGCGCGCGCAGATAATTAGCGCCCTGCAATCAAGAAAGCGGGGTGGTGGCGCCGCGGATAGGCCGATTATACTTGAGGCTGGTCTGGAAATCATTTCACCGTCGCTTACAAGCGCAGACCTGCAATTTCTTGAAAACAGAAAATTTAACCGACAGGAGATCTGCGCTGTTTTTGGGGTTCCGCAGGAAATTCTGGGTTTTACTGAAGATGCGAACAGGAGCGTCTCGCAGAGCGCAAGGGCAAACTTCTTTGAGAACAGGATTATTCCGCTTTGCCGAAGGATAGAATTTGCGTTAAAACCGCTGCTTTCATATTACGACAAGCAATATGTCGGCTGGTTTGACATTGATTCAATGCCGGTGATGCAGGAGCGGCGTCTGGGTATGGTTGAAACCGCAGAACGGCTCTGGCGGATGGGAATACCATTTAACGATATTAATAGATGTCTTGAACTCGGTTTCCCAAACTACAGGTGGCATAAGTATGGTTACATTGAAGCTGGCTTCAGGCAGATAAGGGATAAAAATCCTTATCCATACGACCCGGACGAATACAACAATATGTGAGGAGGAGACTATGCCTGAGAAATCTAATAGAACTGCTGAATTTGGATTTGACCTCGGAAGGTTTGAGAAATCGTTTGTCACACTTTCAAACGGTGAGCGCGGTTTGCGCGCAGGTTTAAAAATTAAGGCAAACGCGGCAAAAGCGGATTCTGTCGTTGAATTTATCGCAAGCGACGAAACCCTTGATAGGACGGGCGAAATCATCCGCGCCGATGGCTGGCAACTGGAAAACTACAAGAAAAATCCCGTGTTTCAAAATAGCCACCAATACGGCGATATAATCTTCACAATTGGAAAGACAGAACAAATTGAGGTCAGAACAAATCCCTACGGGGGCAGTTATCTTTATCAGAGGGTTCGTTTTGCAGTGGATGAAAACCCGATAGCAAAGGTTGCGTATGAACTATACCGCGGCGGTTTTCTGAACGCGGTAAGCGTCGGATTCAGACCGGTGAAATGGATAGAAGGCGAAAAAGCCCTGCCTGCGCGCCGCATCTATATTGAACAGGAGCTGATTGAGGTTTCCGCAGTGTCAATACCGTCAAACGCAAACGCGTTAATTCTGGCTGCAAAAAGCGGTGCGATAAACACTGACGCGATAGAGGAGTCAATCCAGCGTGTAAGCGGGCTGATCAAACTGCTCAATGAACTTATAGAAAAGCGACGGGCGACACCTGTTTATATAAATAGTCAGAAAAATTTCATTTTCAAAAAGGCATCACCCACAAGAAACAAAGAGGAGTGGGCTGATTTCCATAACATACGGCTTCGCGCTGTTTCAGCCGCAATGAAGCGCGCGATTGAAAAGATAGAAAAACAATGCGGAAAAACAAAATAGCCTATGAACAACCAAAGTAATGAAAATAAAATAAACGGCAACGTATTGGACGATATTGTTCAATCCGTTTCAGAGCTGGAATCAACCGTTCTAAACCAGTATGAACGGCTTGATAAAGAGACAAAGGCGGCGCTTGAAGAGTTTACGCTCCTCAAGAATCGTGTTGATGACCAAACTGCTATTCTGAACTCCTTGAAGCGCGCGCAAATAGCCCT
>JBAMMJ010000242.1:0-1575 GCA_039793825.1 Verrucomicrobiota bacterium
TTCAATCTTACACCTTTCTGCAGACGAACAAGTGCCTGAAAGCGAAGTTGCGCAACAGAGGCGCGGAAGAGATTATTTCGTCAAGCATTTTTCCCTTGACTTTAAACGCAAAAACCCTCTGCCAGAATCGCTGTGGAAAGGGAACGTGACTGTACATCGGTAGAATCTGTAAGCAATGGTGTTCCATGATTTCAAAACCCGCGTCTTTGATTAGCTTATTCATTTCTCCCGCCGAATAATAATAATCATGCTGCCGGCCAGTGGCTGAGCTAAATGGAAGCCAATTAACTAAGCTGTTACTGTTGCCCAGATCCAAGACGAATATTCCGCGTATTTTTAAAATTCGGTTAATTTCCCGAAGTGCAGAATTAACGTTCTTAATGTTATACATCGTTGAAAATGAAAAAGCAACGTCATAGTACTCTGACGGAAGACCCGTTTTTGTTATGTCAGCGTAACGGAAGACAAGATTCGATTTTTTATGCCTTTTTCTTGCCTCTTCCAGCATTTTTCTAGAAAAGTCTATTCCAACGACTTTCGCCGCAAAATCCGCAACCTGACTTGCAATCTCTCCAGTACCGCACCCCAATTCAATTACTCTGGCGTTATTGGAAAAGCGGCGAACGAGTCCAGTTTTAAAATTAAACAACTCTTGCCAGTACGGAGTGGTCGATGGAACGTAATTTTTAGCAAGTTTGTCGTATGCTCTTGAAACTTCGCTGTTCATACAAAACCCTGCTTCGAAAAAGATTTTACTTGCTCGATGACCGCGTTAACATCGTGCTTGCGCAGTCCCGCATTGTTAGGAATTGCCATGGCGCGCAGCCATAGCGAATCCGAAACCGGAAAAGCGCCTTTCGCATATCTTTTGAACTCGTTTCTAAAATTTAGCGGGGTATACAGCCATTCGCATTCTATGCCCCCCCTAGCCATGAAACGCGCGAATGAAGTAAGGAAAAGTCTATTGCGGGGTAACTCTCTAGTCTTAAATTTGACTATGAACTTTGTGAAGCCGTTCTCACCATCGCTAGGCAGTTCTATTGCATTTACTTTGCTAAGCCCTTTCAAAATTTGTTTCGCGTTTTCCTTTCTGCGCCCCATTATTTGATTTATTTTTCTTAGCTGCAACACCGCGAGAGCGGCATCCAAATCCGAGATAGCACAGTATGGCTTGTGAACTTTTGTTTTTAGTGCCGCCGATAACTGGTGTTGAACTGTAAACACAGGAAGGGTTTGTTTTCTTAAGTCGTAAAGCAGGTATGTTTTAATCGCTCTGGCAGTGAGAGCGCCACGCCTTTCGGACGGCAGAACCACCCGCTCGATTTCCTCAAATTCATCGTTGTTGGAGGCCAGCATTCCACCAGCAGTGGCGGTTATGGTCTTGCCTCCGAAACTCAAGATCCCGAAGTCACCAAATGACCCTACTTTCCGGCCCCGGTGACAAACGCCCAGGGATTGAGCGGCATCGTCTATGAGAAGAATGTCTTTTTTCTTAACCAACTCTTCCAGTTCGTACAATGGAGCTGGCAGGCCATAAAGGCTGGGGGCAATCACCGCAAGAGTATTTCGCCCTAA
>JBAMMJ010000242.1:1585-2282 GCA_039793825.1 Verrucomicrobiota bacterium
GTTATGTCAGCGTACACTGGCGTGCAACCAGCGTTTATTACCGCCCGAGGTATTGACGCGCAAGAAAAAACGGGGAGAATAACTTCTGTTTTTTTTCTTTTTTTTCTTGCAATCTTCAATGCCACATATATTGCGGCTTCGCCGCTGTTGGTCAGCAATGCGTATTTTACGTTAAGATATTCGCGCAGGGCGTTCTTGAGTTCGACTTTGTTGCGCGTCAAATCGCGTCCAAAAGCGAACTGTATGACTGCGTTTCTTTCTTCGGCCCCCCACGAACTGGCAAGAAAAGGGATTTTATAAAATTTGTACCGCAGCGCGCATAACTTTTCGAGGAATGTTTCATCACTCATGTTACAAATCAGGTTCCTTCTTTTTAACAACACTTTTCATGAAATCAAAAAAAGCTTTCTTATTATGCGAATAAACGCGAACTCCCTTGTGGTACCTGTAAAGCTCGCCGCCGAAACTGCCCTTGAACTTGGCCAATCCTCTTATTTTTTCGTTTCTGCTGTAAGGCAGGACATCACCGTTATCGTACCACTCAAAGTTTCTTTTTTTCAATTCGGCTATGGCGCGCCATTGAAGGAGGTTGTTGACGCCCAGCGTTTGAAATTCTTTTTTGGAAGCGCCGCTCCAGTAATGCGCCGTTTTCCTGAAGTTACTGACCAAAATTGCAGAAACAGCCTCTTCATTCGAT
>JBAMMJ010000243.1:0-17791 GCA_039793825.1 Verrucomicrobiota bacterium
CAAAATTAACAGCCTGGTTAAACGGATATGGCCTAACATCGTTAACAGGAGCAACATTGATTTGAACCTCACCTGACACATTCGTAGTTCCATCAGAAACAGAGTATTCAAATGAATCTGTGCCGTTGAAGTTATTTGCCGGAGTATATGTTGCTACGCCATTTATGATATTCAGAGTTCCGTATTTCGGAGCCCTTATGACAGTATAAACTAACGTGGCGTTGTCAGGGTTGGTTACTGGCAACTGGACTACAAGCGAGCTATCCTCAGATATATTTTGCGTTAACGAACCGGCAGTTGGCGGATCATAGACACCTGCGACATTTATTGACACTGTAGCAACGGCTGTTGTAGTGCCATCGCTAACACTGTAGGTGAAACTATCCGCGCCAAAGAAGTTTTGGACAGGAGTATATGTTAATGTTCCACCAGTGATATCACTCAACATACCATTCGCAGGTTGAGTAATAATTTGATAAGTGAGAACCCCTTTCCATATATCAATGTTGCATAGCGAGAATTGTATCGCTGTCTCTTCAGTTGCCTGCAGTGCAACATCAACAGCAACCTGACCGAGTCCGAGCCCGCCCTCCTGACCGTCGCTAACAATGTAATAGAAAGCGTCGCGACCGGCACTATTTGCAGGCGGTGTGTATGTGACGTTGCCATTTGCTAAAGCGACCGAGCCGCCGCTACCGGTCGTCGCTGTAAGAACTGTAATATTCAAGTCGTCTATCCAGTGGGTTTCATACGCGCCACCAGTGCGGGCAAATAACCCAAATCTTCCTGCCGATGGAGCATAATTTGGCAATGTGATCGTGCCGAAGACATTAGTGCCGCTCACAATTACCGTTAATTGTCCATCAGATGTTAGTGTAATTGAAATAGGAACATAATTCGGGCTTGACCACACAGTTGTTTGCTTTTGAGCAATATAATTGCCATGCCATTTTATTTTCATCCCGGCGGTATTGGCGGCGCCGGTGAATCGGTAATTATCAATACAGATGGATAATCCAGAGCCAATTCCATCCTCATTGGGAGTCGCGCCTGTCGCTGCGTCCGGGATATCGGCTGCAAAGTTCAGACTGAATCCATCCGCAGGTTCAGCGCTACCATCGGCAATTCTAATCTTGAAGCTTGCAGTGAAGCCCGAGACCAGTTTGCCCGGAGTCAATTCACCAATCACCAATGAACCTGCCTGATTGCCAAACGCCGGTGTCAATTTCAAACAGGCGCTATTGTTAACACCACCGGTGGTGTCCACAACCGCGCTGCCATAAACCTGGGCGTTTGCAGGCAATCCTGACTCAAAGTCGGTTGCAAAAGTCTGTGGAGCAACTCCGCTAACGGCAATTACCGCCAATGGATCGCCTTCTGGATCGGTATCGTTCGCAATCAGTTGCGATCCTGCAATCACGAGTTGTTGACCAGAAACAGTGCTTGCAGAATCATTCTGAACTACCGGTAATTGGTTATTGACGGTAACAGTTACCGGGTCGCTCTTGACCCAACCGCCTTCATTGGCTACAACTACTGTATAAACACCAGAATCCGCCACATTTGCATTAGCAATTGCCAACGTTGCTGAGTTCGCGCCGGGTATATCAATGCCGTTCTTCTGCCATTGATAGGTAATAGTGCTCTCAGGCGGAGCGCTGGCTACAACGGTAATCGTAATCGGCTGATGAACGCCAACTGTTATCTGGGACGGCGAAGGTTGTTGCACAATTGTCGGCGGCAACGGGAACATCAAATCACGGAATTCAGCAATTACATTTGATGTCAACAGCGTTTGATTGTGAGACACTGCGGCGAGACCGACCAAAACTGTTTCGGGATAAGCGCCGCCAAAAGCAGCTGTATCGCGGCTTGAATATAGATTCCAATCAACGCCGTTTGAACTCCAATAACCGTTAAACACAGAGCCAACACGTTGCAACCTTACCCATGCGTTTGGATAAGGTGGCGGTATTGCAGGTCCGCCGTTACCGCCGTGGATTGAACCACAAGCGCCATTTTCAGTATCGCGCCATTGGAACGATACATTGTTCTGTCCATTGGATGGAGTAACTATAATGTCAATGAACCTGCTTCCTGCGTTTGTAGATAGACGAGCCATAATACCTACCTTTGACCAGTTGTCTGGTCTGGTCAGGCTTTCAACCCTGACTTTGATGTCAAAGTTTCCTGTGACCGGTCTATATGCGTAATGGAAGCCGTCGTCGTTGTTCCATATATCCCAGCCATTTGCTGATATCCGCATTGCGTCGTTGGTGAAATACCAGGTATAGCCCGGATAAGCTGAATTAAGTTTTGGCGCGCCAGCGGTGCTTGCCCATCCGCTCTCTCCATATATACCGATATCCGCCGCGGTTAGATGAGCGACCTTACCAATAAATATAGACGGATTTTCAAACGGAATTATGTTTGGAGTGTTAGCAATATCCGGGATACCTGTGGCTTCAATCCTGAATGAACCGACAAGTGGCGTTGATGGATCAATAAATAACAATACCGATTTAAGGTCTGGCCAGACAACTCCACCAATTATTTGCGCCGCTACCCCCTGGCTCTCAATAGTATAGTTAAACGGATCGGCTGAGAAGTTTGTATCAACATATTCATTAAAGACCACAGCAACGGTATAACCGTCAAGGCTGGCGGCGCTCAATATCGCCGGAGGCGTCGTATCTTGCAATACGTTAATGGCTGTTTCAGTTGTCGTAACCGGTAAACCAGGCACCGTAATCTTAACTCCAAATATAGCGCCCTGGTCGTCAATCAAATTCAATGGCGGAGTTGTATATGAAATGCCATTGGCGCCGGGTATATCTACTCCGTTCTTATACCACTGATATCGTATACCTGTTGCATAATTTGTCGGAGCAACATAGTTGGTAACAGTCAGAAGGGCTTCAACATTTTCGTAAATATTAGTTGTCGCGGGCAATGGGCTGATTACGAAATTTTGCGGCGGCGGCGCATACACCGCGAGCGTTGAGCCTGCCAACGGCGCAAGGCTTGCAGGAGGTGTCAAGTCGCTCGCTGGTTTGGCTGCCACTCTAACATAATCGCCACCTGTGCCTTCCTTATGAATAATCTCAACATAGTAACTCTTGCCCGCTTGAACATAGTTTGTGAATGAATCCAGTCCATCGGCAAAGGTGCCGAATCCACCCGCAAGGTCGCGGTTCAATACCACGACTGCGTTTTCGGGTCTTTCGTCGGTACTCATCCTGACCCGCACAGCGTCGTCGTGCTGCACATAGAATATGTAGTTTTCGGTCGTTGGCGGGATAAAGTAGAATATCATCCTTGTCCCGTAGTAGTCCAGGTTCGGAGCAAAGTTTGCGCTGGTTAGATAAATCTTAGCGTCCGGACTATTGAAAAGATATTTGTCTGAATTTGTCAGATAATTCAATGTTGAACCGCCAGTCAATCCGGTATAAAGCTCAACCAAAACAGCATTTGTCGTCTTATACCATGCTGTTGCAGTTAGTGTCGTCTGGACCAACTGATTAGCCGCCACCGCTCTGTCAATTATATTTGCAATTGTGACATTATAAGTTGCGCCTTCCTGCGGCAACGGATTGAGCCGCAATACAACATTGCTGCCGTCAGGCAATAGAGTTGCGCTGACAATGGTTAAGCCGCCGTCAATCTGGTAGTTGTTGACATTATTAGCCGTTGCGGGCGTAACCTTTTCTGAGAACCTGACCAGGAAATTCGGAGTTCCAACAAATCCGCCATCAACGCCCAGTACAGTCGGCGGGATTGTATCAGCAACTACGGTCAGGTTAATCACGCTGCTTGTGACCGTATTGATCAGGTTACCAGCCACTACATAGAATTGAGACCCGTTGTCGGCTAACGTTGCAATTCCGCCATAGTAATTAGTCCCGGTTGCGCCCGGAACCGCAACCCCATTCTTATACCATTGTAAAACCGGCGCAGGCCAGCCCACAACACCGCTCTGAATTATAATCGCATCGTTTTCCAGCAATGTGATGCTCGTCGGCGGATTGACAGAAACCGCCTGTCCCAGAGTTAAAGGTGAAATCTGAACCATTGTTGACATTGAACCGATTGGCGGCACAGGATCGCCCGGTTTCTGAACTGTAACACCAACATTGTCGCCACCGTATCCTTCCTTATGTTTAATCTCAAAGTAATAACGTTGGTTTGCAACTAATGGTATATCAGCAGACTGGTTATAATACCTGCCTGTCGCTGGATTAATTGTTCTGCGTCCGCTCGCATCAGATGTCCAATCGCGTTGATTACCATTGGACTGCTCACGGGCAATCAACTGTTTGTTGGCAGGGTTTGAATCAGTACTCAACCATAATTCACTCTGATCGTCAGAAGCAATATAGAACCGGTAATTGCCCGTCACCGGCGGGATATAATAACCGCGAATATATTCGCCATAGTTATCGCCCCAGGACGAGATGTCTATTAATGTAATCAATCTTGTTATATCCGGTTGGAATTGAACAAATTTTGTGGCGTTAGAGTGCGACGCAATATCAGCACCGCCTATCCCGGTGAATGCGTAATATTCCGCAAGTCCTTGATATACATAAATTGTTGTTGAGGTCGTTGTTAAGGTATTGGGTGTTGACGCCCTATCCTGAATACCGCTCACCGTTATAGTAATCGCCTTATCCATTAACATCAACGGCGTAACATTAAGTATAACCGTCTTGAGGTCGCTCAATAACTGAACCCCTGTTATAGTGAATGTTTGGTTATCGCTGTCAGTGATAACATAATTAGCAGGATTCACTGCGCTTGTTTCTGAAACTGGTTCGGAGAATACCAACTGCAATTGCGAACCGCTTAGCCATTTAACGCTTACCAGCGTTGGGGCTACTTTATCAGGCGACGATACAGTGATAACTGATGTATCGCTGGTAATGGAGAGGTCCCCATAGTATGCAACAACTTTGTAAGCAACAGGAGACTCGGCGGCACCTGCGTAACCAATGACAGTATTAGCAGTCGCGCCAGGCACTATTACAAACGGACCGTTGTTGGCGCTCCGATACCATTGATAATTCATAAAGCTATAATTTGTAGGCATCATTATAGCGTTTGCAGTTATTGCCACCGGCGTATTTTCCGGGACGTACGCCGCACGCGGCGTCGGTTGCATAGAGATTTGAATATTGGAGAATGTGGCCGGCGGATAATAAGTGGCAAGGTAGGAAGAACCTATTATCGGCAGGTTTGCAATTGGTGTGCTATCGCCCGGCTCCCTTACGGCAACCATTAAGTAATCAGCGCCGCCACGTTCCTTGACCACCGCTTCAAAGTAATACCTCTGACCCGCGATTAAGGAATTTGTAATTGAGTTTGCGCCATCGGCAAATGTGTTCTGGACAGAACCATTCTGGAAGATTAACGGCTGCAAATTATATGGATTATCGTCGCTGCTTAAATAGAAGGCGCCGCCATCGTCGTGCATAATATAGAACACGTGATTGCCGGTAACCCGCGGGATGAAATAACCTGATATCTTTGCGCCATAATCATCGCTCAACGCCTGCGCACTGGTCGTTGGACCAATATGGGCGGCGTTTGTAAAGCTGAATGTGTCCGCGTAATAGGGCCATTTCGGGCTCAGGAAGAAATCGCTCAGGTTAACGCTATTATTCGTTACATAATAGAATTCCCTCATAACATAGCCCGGCAGATAAACCCAGGACCTGAAGGCTTTGCTCTGATTATAGGAATAATTCGGCACAGCGGCAGTATCAGCCATCTGCAACACTGTGATGGTGTAATCGGTGTTTTGCGCCATATCTGTTGTCCATAACAGGACGTTTGTCCCAGTGGAATCAACTTTTGCGGCAATTACCTGAACTCCGCCGCTGATTGCGTAATTTGCCGGGTTTGTCGCTGTCATCGGGTTTACCCTTTCGCTATACAACAACGCGAGGCATTTTAACGAATTAACCACCTTAACATCCAGAAGTTGCGGCGGGAATGGGTCGGCTATTGAAGTAACAATCGCAACGGCGCTCGTTATGGTTTGACTCAAATTGACTCCGCCCGGATTCTTTGATGTGGCAGAGACCAGACATCTGAAAGGTGTCTGTGAGTTTGCTGGCAGATAATACTCATTGGTAAACCATCTGCTATTGGCTCCGGGCACATTTGTAAATCCGCCCATCCCATCTCCTCTTTGCCATTGATATACTACACCGCCGCCATCAACGCTCTGAGCCTGTACAAACAACACGGGTAGTACATTCTCATACACCGTCATATTCGTTGGCTGCACAGAAATGCCCACAATATTGTCTTTGTGGACAGCATAATACAAAGCGACATTTGTCACTGGCTGATAAGAAGACGCGCCTGGTGGCTGCCACATCACCACACCTAAGTCGCCACCAGTGCCTTCCTTAAACATCGCAAGGAAGAAATACCATTGACCAGCAACAAGATATGGTCTGTTGGTTGAAGTCACTGTGAAGTTAGCCGCTGTGGTCTGAGCCATAAATTGCAATCCCTGCGGCTGATGATTTGTGCTGAGGAAGAATATACCCTGGTCATCTGTTCGCCATTGGAAGTAATACTCTCCACTCACCTGCGGCACAATAAATCCCGACATAACCATTCCATAATTATCGGCTGTGTTTGTTCCAGAAGCCAAACCGATGATCCCTGTGGAGTAAGAAACAGAATTGGGTGTGTTGTTTATATAAGCGGCACTGTTTGTAAGAAGGTCAATTGTAGAACCACTTATCCCTGTAAATTGACTCCATTTAATTACATTATTCGCCAACGCATACCAACCAGCGGTGAATGTGGCTGTGTTTGGCGTTAGCGGATTTGCCGCTTCAGACCGGTCTGTGATATTATTTATAGTAATTGTGTAGATGGTTCCCGGCGTGGTCGCACCTATTCCAAGATAAACCGTTCTGCCATCCGCTTGCAATACCGCATTTGACACAGTAACAGCTGGTGAGATTACATAGTTTGCAGCATTATTCGCTGCCGCAGCCACCACCGGCTCGGAGAATGTAATCCTTAATTGATACGGCGAATAGGAATCATCAACTTTAACAATCGTCGGCGGCGTGGTGTCTTCAATAACCTCCACTATCGCAATCACGCTTGTGGCTCCGCTGAAGCTATTTGCTGCCCCGGCGTAGTAATACATTCCGCTATCGGATAATTTAGGCACAAATGAATAATCAAACACATTTTGAGTGGCAAAAATATCGTTTGTATACCACTTAATTGTATACGGCGGGGTTCCGGAAAGTTCCACTCTACCCACCACAGGCTCGCCGCTATGCACTGTAACACCCTGCAAGTTTTTAACAAATCCGACCGGACCCGGTGTAAACAGATTGGTAATCAATAAATCATCTATAAATATATTTGCGCTACTACCGCCGCATCGCGCATATATACCAAATCTGTTGGTATTCGGAACATAACCTGTAACAAGATTGCTGAATATCACATCACCGCCATAGATGACATCAAGCAACCCGCCCTGTTTGAGATTAATCACCACATCAACCCACGGCGCTTTTCCGTAGACAGTCGTGTAAACCCGCGCCTTTTCAGCGCCACCATATTTAACTATTATATAATCGCTGTTATAGAATGGGAATCCGATACTTAACCCGGTTCCCACACCGGTTTCACCGCCCGGAGCCGAATTCGGCAGGTCTGTCGCAACGTTAAAGCTGAAACCATCGGCAGGATTTGGAAGATAGCCTTCGCCAACGTGAACCTTGAACGACGCGGTGAATTGATAAACCGGAATCCCCGGCGAAAGCTGATCAATCACAATTGAACCGGCGCTGTTTGGGCTCGCAGGGATAAGTTGCAGATACGGACCGTTGTTATAACTTCCAACAGGGAATATCCAGGCATTGCCGTATATCGCGGCGCCGGGCGGAATAGTTAAATTATTGAAATCTGCCCAGAAACCAGGACCGGTCATTGTGAATATAAAACTCTTATAATCCGGGTCTATGGTATTGCCAGCAAGGTCCTGAATGTTATTCGCAACAACAACTATTGGTTGATTTGCAACAAATGATGACTTCAGAATCACCGTTTTCTGGTCTGCGCCAAAGCTGACAGAAGTAATTGGTCCACCTCCAATAACCTGATAATTTGCCGCATTTAGCGCTGTTGCCGCCGACACATATTCGGAGAACCTCAAAATAATCGTTGAACCGTCATATTGCGGTGTCGCCGAAATTAAACGTGGCGCAACGGTATCAGAAATCACAGTCAACGTTGCAGGCTGGCTCGTTACTGTTATTGGAACATCGCCGATAAGTCCGGCGCCAGTATGCACCTGAATAGTCGCAACGCACCTGTACCAGCTTCCATTATCTGCGGCAGAGACCTGAAGCAAGGTTAGCGCGCTCGCAGTCGCCCCGCTAATATCTTGCCAGCTACTGCCATTATCCACCGATTTCTGCCATTTATATGAAATCCCCTTTTCAATTGAGTCCGCTACCACAGTAAATGTGGCATCGCCAAATTCAGAAACCGTGACATTTGACGGATTCTGGACAATCTTCAAAAGCTTGCCCGGCAAAATTGAATAAGCAAGGTTTGCTCCGGGAATTGCCGTGTAATTATTATTCAACGGAGTTCTCCAGTTTACAGTTATGCCATCGTTGCCGTTGCCTTCCTTTAAAAGCGCCTCAAAATAATAAACCTTGTTTGCCTCCAATTGCACAGGCACCGATTCAAATCCCCAGTTGCAGCACAAACCGTCAAGATATCTTGTAATTAGCCTTAAATTATCCGGCGATTCATCGGTGCTTAAATAAAATCTTCCTTCATCATCGGAGTTAATTCTGAACTGGTAATTGCCGCTAACGGATGGAATTAGATAACCGTTGAGTCTTAAACCAAAATCGTTAATATCCGGGGACGTCGTTGGCACTGTAAAGCTGGTTATGAAGCTAACGACATCCGGAGCGTTGTTCAGGAATTTAGGATGATTCGTTAATACATTCACAAGGGTGCTATTGCCTGTAGCAAGATTTGTATACATCAAACTGCGAATAGAGCCATTTGTCCCTATCGCGGCAACTTCAAACCAGATATTTGTCTCCGCCAGCGTATTGCCAGCCTTATCAATAATGCTATCAAATACGCTAATCGTGAGTTTATGAATACTACCCGGCAAGACCGAGGTTGAAGGGTCTATGGTTAACAAAACAACAGAATCGTTCAATACCGTAGCGGCGGAAAGATAAACCGCGCCATCATCAATTGAATAATTAAGCGAATCGCCTGAGTAATTTGTATCCATAGGTTCAGAGAAGAGAATCCGAACCTTGTCGGAACTCCAGCCTAACACCTGTTTAACCGTCGGTGGAAGGTCATCCTGCTCAACAACAATCTGGGTATCATAAGTAACCGAGCTGAAAAGGTTGCTGATTGTCAATCTATATATTGACCCGTTATCAGCCGTTGTAACCGGGTTTGGCAGTGTGTAAGAGGAGTTTGTCGCCCCTGTAATGGCAGTATAGGTGTTGCCACCATTGGTTGATTTCCACCATTGAATCCGCCACGGCAACGCGCCGGTAATATTGCCAGCGGTTAGTGTCGGTCCTTGAGAATTTGCTTTCAATGTCAACGTCGCAGGAGGTGGTGTTTCAATTGTTATCGGACCGGCTGGCAACTCTAAAAATTCCGGAGGAATTATATCACCCGGCGCAGGCAGGTTCACATCGCCCTGCGGTTTTACCGCAACAGTAGCGCCATCGCCGCCGGCGCCTTCACGCCAGATAATTTCCATATAATATCTCTGCCCGCCAACGAGATAAACATTTGATACCGCGCCGAAATTATACCCATAAGTCCCCGTATAGCCGGTTAACTCCGTCAATTGAACCTTTCCTTCTGGATAATGGCTATTGACGGCATTTGTGTTGATAAACAACAACGAGCCGTCATCGGAACGAGTATAAAATCTGTAAAGCCCGTTGCTTGGCGGCACAAAATAAGCGACCAACTTGCCAACATAACAATTCCATCCTGTATCAGCAAGGTTTGTCTGCAAGGCGAACCAGTTACTATAAATCAACATATCAGGGGTAGCGTTCATAAACTTCGTTATTGAACGCAGGTCAGGGGCGCCATAAGGATTACCCTGGTTTCCCATACCTCCATAGAACTCAAGCATTGCCTTTGCGTTTGGCTGCCTGAACCACCAGCTTGCAGAGTTAAGGTTTCCGTTAAGGTCTTTTACATTTGCTACCAAAAAATATTTCGGTCCCGTCGTGATTTTACGCGATGTCTTAATGACAACGGTGCGGCTGTCGCCAAAGAAATAGGCGTCAACAATCGGGAATGGAATTCCGTATTCGTTAGTTAACACATAGCTTGCCGTATTGAGCGCGGTTGTTGGATCAACACTTTCAGAGAAGGTTATCTTAACGCTGTTGGTGCTGCCATAAGTTCCGGCATCCACGATATCCGGTCCGAGAAGATCAGGATTTGCCACCGGTACCCACCGACCTTCCTTAAAACCGAAGAAGTCAATATCAAAAGCCGCTGTAGCCTGAGATAATGGCTGCCCCATACCGATGTAATTAGTTATATTATTATATATGTCATTACCTGTACCTGCGGTAATATGATAGACTGTCGGGTTTGTGCTGCCGTTCATATAAACCTCAACCTTATGCGTGCCGCCGCCGCTTGTATCGGCGGTAATGATAATCCAGAACTCGTTCCAGGCTCGCGGGTCGCAAGGATGATAAACAAGCGTGCCGCCTTCGCCCGGGTCAACGGAGGCAGAAGGGCTTGTTCCATTTCTGTTGTTCATCACCAGTCCCCAACCCGGATAGCTGGTTTGAGCGCCCACATCGGTATCGTTTCTGTCTTCTGCGCTTCGGGCAAGCGAGAATGAAATTATACTGCTTGGACTTGATTGTCTCACGGAAAACATACCTTTGCCGTCAAAAGCATTGAAAGCGCCATTGGGCGCCTCGCGGAGATAAGGCAGTTCCAAAAACGGATCGGTCGGTGGGGTTAATCTGGCGCGGAAGGTAATCGTAACGTTCGTCAACAAATTCGCAGCAGCCGCCGCCGACAAACCGTTGGTGGCTGTCGGGTGAGAAAAACCTAATCTCCTGTTATTGCCATCACCGCTGGTAAGAATAGATGCATCTTCCATTGTGATATAGTCCCAGCTTATGCCGCTGATGACATAATTTGACTTGCTTATGCCACCGACGGCGCCAACCCCGGGACCACGACTATCGCCGCCCCAGGAGGAGCTTCCACCAGTCGTGTATGACCAGGTGCCGTCAAGGGCGGTAGTACCTGCATTCCCTGTTCCATTATTGCCGCCCTGGAAGATATATCGCCAGCCTCCAGGCGGGTTCTGATAGGCAATGCCTGCTTGAGCAACGGTTGCGGCAAGGAACATTGTTATTACCGCAATACCAGCCAATACCATTACGCCTTTAAAGGCGTAGACGTTGGAATTAACCTTATTTGTGCTATTCATAAATGTTGTTGTTTTCATATTATTTTTCGGGTGGGAGGTTAAACTGACACAACTGCTATTAAACGACGAATGAAATCCGTTTTCACACATTTTGCTATGGGCAATCTGGTTTGGTTTTGGTTTACACATATTGGATTTTTTAATATTCTGCAATTTTGTTAAAAACTGTCAACAGAAAAAAATACAAAAATGTAACTCAAAGGAATATTGCAAAATCTGGGCTCGTTTGTTAATTTTGTTTTTATGAAATCTGACAAAACTGCGCGATTCTCGGTATCAATCTCCGCAAATTTACTTGAACAATTTGACGAGATTGTGCGTAAGAAAAAGTCCGTAAATCGGAGTCAGGCGATTGCGGATATAATTAGCGACGCGATTGTTGAGTATAAAACGGAGAGCGGCGAAGAAGAGATGGCAGGGACTATAACCCTTGTTTACGACCATCACAAACCGCATGTTCAGGAAAACCTGACGAATATCCAGCACGATTATCATCAATACATAATTTCCACATTACACGTCCATTTAGACCATCACAACTGCCTTGAAGTGCTTGTTGTAAAAGGGAAGGCATCTGTCTTGAAACAGATCGCTGAAATCCTGATTGCTTCAAAAGGGGTCAAACACGGTAAACTGACAATCACGACAACAGGCAAAGATATGCCGCAATAAATACTGCGTTCATAAAAACTAAACACCGGCGAACACATCTCGCCTTTTCTGGATGCCATTGCCTCAATATCAAATCAGTTCCGCCCAAATAACTTGAACCAGTTAAAAACGCTGACGTTAACACTCACAACCAGGCTGACGAACAATATGAAAAGGTCTTACGAAATTTTTTTATTTTACCCGTTTCATTTCAAGTTCATCTAAATAAAAAGTTGTATTTTCTTGAGCAGTGCTTGAGAAGCCAAGCCAGTGAAGTTCTTCAAATTGATTTCCGATGAAAGGAAGATTTTCAAATATGTTGGTTTTTCCTGCCGGCGGTGTAATGAACAGAGAAAATATTCCGGGATTGTTTTTTCCAATCTGCGCTCGGATTGTAATTTTGACCCACCGGTTTGTGGGAATGTGTGCGAGCGTTTTGCCTTTATATTTAACATTGCCGTTGCCGTCAAATTGCAGGCTTGGTCCGATTGAATTTGGATACGGTTTATCATCGCGCCACTCGGTGAAAAGTTCGTTGCCAGATTCAAGCCAGATATAGAAAGATTGTTCAATTACACCTGAGGTGAACCCCGGCTGGTAATAAAAGTGTGGCTGCCAGGAGGGTTTTAAAGTTTTTGAATCCACGATTTTTAACGAATATTTTCCTGCGGCTGCTTGTTCATCTGTAACTGCAATGCTTGCGCCTTCTTCAACCCCGCTTACCGTCATCCCTTCCGGTACCGAACCGACAGTGGTGTTTTCAAATCCTTCAATTATATCTTTAACGACCTTAACTTGAAGCGGGGGCAAAACGGTTTTTGGATATTTGAATTTATAAGTTTCGCGGCGCCAGTTGCGCTCGCCTGTTAATCCAACATTGGAAACATCAATCGGTTTAAACCCGATGAGCCTGATAGTCGAATCTTTTTTGAAACTAAAATCGCCATCAAATGGGGCTTTGAATTTTGGGTCTACGATAAAGGAGTGTCTATCCAATCCGAGTTGTTGCCATTCTTCAAATGAACGTTTGAAAAATTTTACTTTATCCGCGCCTGCGGTGTGCCAGTAGATGTTGTAATCCCAGATTCCGAGCGATTCTTTATTTTTAATTCTTTCGTTCAACGAGGCTTCGGCATATTTAATAAACAGTTCGCCCTGACTGTAATACACGATGTTGTTTGTAAAGATGTTAAACCGTTTTTCAAAGAATTGCCAGATTTGATGCGTGGCTGAAAGCGCGAATATGTTATTTCTTATCACGTGTTCGTGTCCGCCATTGTTATACATCAATCCGCCACTACGTGTGTAATAGACGATATTACTTTCAACAAGGTAGTTTCCGCAGGTTGCGTCAAGATAGATTCCCCAGCCGAAATCGGGCTTTTCATAAGGCCAGATATCGTGAATTATGTTGTTGCGGATGACGCTTCCGGGCGATACTCCCAGACAATAGATGCCCCCGGCGTCGCTCATAACGCCGTTAACAAGGTGATGAATGTGATTATATTGAATGATATTGTGGTGGGTTCGGTTCGGAGCGTCGTTCCAGTTCCATCCCACTGATATGCCGGTATAATTAAAATTATGAATCTCGTTGTTTGAAATCAGATTTGAACTGCTTTGAGCAACCCAGATTCCAACGCCGCCTGTGAATATATGTCCGCCATCATAGATGTGGTTGTTGAAAACGGTGTTTGATGTGGATTCGTCGCAATCGTCTTTTGCCATATTACATTCGCCAATGCGAACGCCGCCGGCGCCTGTATCAAAGATTCTGGTCTGTTCAACGCGGCAACTGCGGCAGCCGCGTCTGAACCAGACCGCGTAACCGCCGGTGTGTGCTATTTCGCACCGTTCAAACGCGCAGTTGATTGCGCCATCGGCAACAATAGCGCACGGCGCTTCAACAGCCGCCTGCGTGCTGCTGTTGCCATTGGTGTGTCTGAACCAGTCGGAGTGATAAAAACTTATCCCACGAAAAACGATATTTGAGACGAATTTGCCACTTTTTGGTTCGCCTGAAATTTTTACAATCTCAATTAACGTAGGCGCAATTGCGTTAATCTTATCGGGCTTTTCTTCAGGCGCTGGATAATAATACAACCTGCCGTTTTTGCGCTCTAAATACCATTCTCCCGGTTCATCAAGCGCTTCAAAAACGTTGTCAACAATGTATCTCTGGCTCTTTTCCCAGTAGCCAATGGTCCACCATTCTTTTAACGGGGCAACGAATTCAACAAGGTTTGATTCCAGATTAACAGATTTTATCGGATGAATTGAATTTTCCCACGAGTGAAAGAGGATAATGTTTGCGTCCGGCAGGTTCTTCCAATTTTTTATGTCGCCGGGTTTAAAAATGAAGCCGTCGCGGTTTCTCAGGATGATTTTCCCGGTGGAGTCGCGCGTGGTTGCATAGCCTGATATTCTAAACCAGTTTGTGTTTGGCGTTCTGGCGCGTGTTCTCCGCTCGCCGTTAATGAACAGTTGGTTAAAATAGATTTTGCCACTGGCAACTTCAATTATATCCGCAACTAAAAATTTTCCATTCGTATCCCGACGCCAGCCTTTTATCTGAAAACCGCCGCTAATTATCGGAGTCTCTCCCGGATAGGCTGCATAAACGATGGGCGACTTTTCTCCCCCGGAGTCCTGCCAGTCAAGTTCAAAAGTTTTATTCAAAAAATAGACGCCGCCGCGTAAATAAACCGTGACGGGTTGTGGGAGAATGCCATTGTTTTGTTGTTTTAGTTCTCTAATTCTTTTTTGAGCTCCAAACAACGTGGCAAGGGCGCCGTCGGTTTTCACCCTGTTTGGCTCTGGAAGCCTGCCAGACCAGTTGTCATTGCCGTCAGGCGAAACATAGAAAACAATCTGTTCGCCAGCCGCATTATTTAACATTGCGATTATAAGAATCGTCAAAATTATCGGAATCGTTTCTCCGCTTTTCATACGCATTATTTTAATACCGATTAGGATTTTTCGCTGAGCTTATATTGGGCTTTCTGGAGGAGATCGGTGTTGATTAATATTCCCCATCCGGGCTCGGATGGAACAGGGACTGAACCCTCTACTACTTTTAACGACGGCTGATAAATATTTTCCGTCCATTTGTTCTGTTCAATGGTGAATTCAACATATTTGCCCGCATTTGGAATGGCGGCAAAAAGATGGAGCGTGAAAATCATAACCATAGACAAATTTGCCGAGTGCGGGACGCAGGGTAACCCGGCTTCGGCTGCCATAATAGCGACGCGCAAGGCGCGAGTAAGTCCGCCGACGTAACAAACATCAGGCTGCGCAATATCAACAGCCTTCATTTTTATCATCCTGCGCCATTGGGCGAGGTCATTATCCTGCTCGCCACCGGCAACCGGGACTTTCAATGCCGCCGACACCTGGGCTGTCCATTCAAGCTCCCAGTATGGACAGGGCTCTTCAAAGTGTTCAACACCGTATTGCTCAAGCATTCGCCCGACTTCTATCGCCTTCTCAGGGGTATAACAACTATTGGCGTCGGCAAGTAAACCTATCTTTTCGCCGATAGCCTTCCGCACAGTCGGCACGAGAGCTTCGGTTCTGCCTTCCCATTCATCCTGGTTATGTCCGCAGACTTTGCCAATCCTGATTTTAAACGCCTTAAACCCGCTGGAATCGCGCAACTGAACAAGCCGTCGCGCCTCGTCTTCCGGCTTTATGGTGCGGCTCATACTTGAACCGTAAACGGGAAGTCGGCGCGGTTTTGAACCAAGCAGTTCACACACGCTTTTATTCTCGCGCCGTCCGCGCAAATCCCATAGGGCGGTATCAACGCCGCATAGAGCCCTGCAAATAAATGACCAGGGGTATTTGTAATTTGCCTCAATGCAGGTGTCGGATATGGTGTCAAAATCATACGGGTCGGCGCCTAAAACAAAAGGCGCAATTTTGCGGTGCAGAATAGTTGCAGTTATATCGGCGTCAAACGGCGAGACCTGACCGTATCCGAACGAGCCGTCGTCGGCTGTGACCTTTACAAAACAGAGATTTGTATCCACTGTATATGTCTCAATCTTTTTGATGCGAAGTCCGCTCTTTCGCGGCAGGCGCGCAATTGTTTCTTTGAAATTCTTTAAGCCCGCCAGGTAAGTCGGATTCTGGTTGCTTTCCGCAGAACTTGCAACGGTGGCTCCGTATGCAGTGGATACCAACAACGAACCAATAAATTTTCTCCTGGTGGTTTGCATTCTTATTCTTTAGCGTCTGTTTTTTTAAATGTAAAGAAGTTAAGAACCAACCTTTCAAAGAAGGTATAGTTTCTGCCATTCCTTGCAGTATTTATATCTGGCGATTATTTACATCAAGAATGGATAATAAAAGTATTTCAACTGATTTTCCACTAACCGATTTTCAAAAATATAATCCAGAAAATATAATTTAATAATTATCAGGTTTTTAACTTTAAAAAACACGCATTAACAATTTATTGTTTGTCTGGTATAAAATATTTCATATAAATACTGTTGTTGCCTGTGAGATTTTTAGTTTAAAATGAATAAAATTAAAAATGTATTATATATGAAGTGGTATAGTGTGATATGAGTGAATTGCCTTTATTCAATTCTATAAAGCCTATTGAAATGGATTTCAAACCAGACGCCGAGGTTGTTATTTTTGCAGGCGACGTGAAAGAATTCATCGCTAAAATACCCGACAATTCAGTTGCTCTTATTGTGACTTCTCCGCCTTACAACCTTGGTAAGGAGTACGAAAACCGTGTTTCTATTGAACAGTACCTGAAAACACAGGCGCAAGTTATTGCTCAACTCTACCGGGTTTTACGAGAGGATGGCAGCATTTGCTGGCAGGTAGATAACTTTGTAGAGAATGGAGAAGTCTATCCGCTTGATGTTTTTTATTACCCAATTTTCAAAGAATTGGAAATGAGATTGCGAAATAGAATTATCTGGAAATTTGGGCACGGATTGCATGCGTCTAAACGCTTTTCGGGGCGTTATGAAACCATCTTGTGGTTTACAAAATCCGACCGTTATGTGTTTAACCTTGATGCGGTTCGTGTACCAGCCAAGTATCCCGGTAAGCGTCACTTCAAGGGACCAAATAGGGGAAAACCCTCCGGCAATCCTCTTGGAAAAAATCCATCCGATGTGTGGGAAATCCTGGTTCAGGATTGGGAAGAATTGGTGTGGGATATTCCCAATGTAAAATCTAATCACCCCGAAAAAACAGTCCACCCCTGCCAGTTTCCAATCGAGCTTGTTGAGCGGTGTGTCCTTGCACTCACGAATGAAGGCGATTGGGTCTTTGACCCATATATGGGCGTCGGTTCGGCTCTAATTGCGGCTTTGATGAATGATAGACGCGCAATGGGTTGCGAGAAAGAAGTAGCATATGTGGAGATAGCCCGCCAACGCATTTTAGATTATTTCAAGGGCACCCTTCGCTACCGCCCAATGGGAAAACCGGTTTACCAACCGACAGGCAAAGAGAAAGTATCCCAGATACCTGAAGAATGGAAAGAGCCCTCTCAGGTGCGGCTTTTGGTCTAAAAGGTCTGCGCAAAAATGACCATTTTCCACAAGTTGGGAGTAATAGATGTAGGCATTGAGATTGTGCCAATTAAGC
>JBAMMJ010000244.1:0-2272 GCA_039793825.1 Verrucomicrobiota bacterium
CCGACCAGCTCATCGTGCAGCGACTCCTTGCGACGAAATCACTTCCATCCGCACCCGCTCTGCTTCAAGCGCGGAAACAGTACTTTGAATTCCTGGAATCAGGTTAATCATAACAAAAATCAGGTAACTCTTCCGGTTATAGCGAGCCTTAATTTTAACAGCGAACTGCTTATTAACTGTGTTTCAAGCGTGTGTTCCATATTGTTCTGATTCAACTTCACAAGCTCGCTCTCCAACTGAACCGTGTTGCCGTCAAGCCGTCGTGGAACTGCGCTTGAATCCTGGACTATCTGCGGTTTTAACTTTTCTATCTGTTCAGATTTTCCTGAAATAACAGCGTTCTGAAGTTCTTTAACAAAATCAGGCGCTAAATCTATCCTTTTGTAATTTGGAGTTTCAACATTGGCTATGTTACTGGCTATAGCATTATGGCGCATTACGGTGGCATCAAGCATTTTCACCGCAGCCTGATAATTTATATTATTAAACAATCCGCTAATCATAACCAGTTCGCCAATCATTACATAGCAACCTATGTGCCATTTGAAAAAAAGCCCTTTTCCCGGTCAGATTAACCACAAATACCAGATAATTGGGAAAATGTTTCCTATCGGTGAGGAGCAGAAGGCAAAAATCGCTTGTTTAATTTTAACAGGGGAAAAATAACGGATTTAAATTGCGGTCAGGGATTATCCTCAGAATCGCCATTCTCGCCATCGGCAGCGCCGTTTCCGCTGTATTCGTTAAGTTTATTTCTTAAAGTCCGAACGCTTATGCCAAGTAGCCTTGCAGCGTGAGTCCGATTTCCGTTGCACAATTCAATTGCCTTAAAAATATATTCCTTTTCTAACGCGTCAAGGGTAGGAAAGTTCTCCTTTTTAACCTCTTTTGGCGGCTCGGTCATTGACTCTTGCACCTTTTGGCTTTGCGCAGGCTTAACTGCAGATGGCTGAAACTCCTGTTCGCGCCTTGTATTTATTGATATTATACCAAGATGCTCCGGGTTAATCGTATCTCCATCGGCGCACATAATAACAGCCCGTTCAATAACATTCTGCAATTCGCGCACATTGCCTGGCCAGTCGTGGGACAATAATATCTCCATAGACTCCGACGATATTCCCTGAACCTTAACGCCGTGTTTCCTTGAAAACCGATGCATAAACTGTTCCGCCAATAATGGAATATCCTCTTTATGTTCACGAAGCGGTGGGACAAAAATCGGCACAACATTCAATCTGAAATAAAGGTCTTGCCGAAATTCATTTTTTTCTACGCATTGTTTCAGGTTGCGGTTTGTGGTTGCTATTACCCGCACATCCACCTTGATAGTCCTGTTGCCCCCGACCCTTTCAAACTCCCGTTCTTGAAGCACCCGCAAAAGTTTTGCCTGAACCGTTGGAGAAACTTCGCTAACTTCATCAAGTAATATCGTCCCGTTATGCGCAAGTTCAAACCTGCCTTCTCTTTTATTAATAGCCCCGGTAAAAGCGCCTTTTTCGTGGCCAAAAAATTCGCTTTCAATCAAATTTTCCGGAATTGCCGCGCAGTTTACCTTGATGAAGGGAGCATTAGCCCTCGGACTCTGGCGATGAAGCGCCCGCGCAACCAATTCCTTCCCTGTTCCGCTCTCACCTTGAATCAGGACGGTCGCCTGCGTGCGGGCAACTTTGCGAATCAAGCATCGCAGATTCTCCATCGCCGGGCTATTCCCCAAAAGTTCATATCCGACCTCGTCCTTGTCCTCTCTGCTATAATATTCATTTACTTTAACAAGGCGGGTAAAAAGATCGGCTTTTTTAATTGTAATTTCAAGCTGCCCTGCCGAAAAAGGTTTCAACAAATAATCAAACGCCCCATTGCGCATACATTCAATAGCGGAATCAACCGTCCCGAACCCGGAGATCATTATGATAAGCGGACCTGACGGACGGCTTTTCAGTTGCTGCAAAAGGTCTCTTGCATCCCCATCAGGCAACCGAACATCCGCAATCAACAGGTCAAAACTGTCTTTTGCCAAATATTCCTGAGCTGCCGCAATTGTGGCGCACGACACTACATCATACCTCAAAGCCCTTAACTGTTGTTCAAGGTTTTTTCTTATTATTATGTCATCGTCTAATACGATGATTTTTTCTATCGGCATACTTTAATTTTATATCCGCAAAGTCAGGCTTTACAAATCAAATTGATTTTAATTTTTCAATGGCAATTAATTGCCATTTACAACAATACGAATTGCCGAACAATTTTGTCCGGCAATCCTTCGCTA
>JBAMMJ010000245.1:0-2253 GCA_039793825.1 Verrucomicrobiota bacterium
CGCTGATTTTTTTGTATCATTTTGCTGCCGTATCCGTTTTGCGGTTTCAAGTTGAACCTCCCATCTTAATATTTCAACTTCCGGTTCTTTATCCGGATTTTGTTTGTGGCTTATGAGATTTGGCGTTTCTAAAAACTCAGGGGTTGTGGTGGCGGAATTTGTTTCCTTTTTATTTTGAGTTCCGTTATTGGTTAGTCCTTTTTTAGATTTTTTCAGGTAGTCGTCTATTAGTTGGTTTATAACTGATTCATCTATCGTAATCTGGTTGGATGTTAGCGGATTATTTGTTTGAGTAAAATCAATTAATGGAAAGTTAGTTTTCAGGAAGTTTAATACCGACGGGTTGGTAATTTGAGAAAGTGGGGTTAAATTTGTCAATACTATTTGATTTGTTGAATTAATGGGTGAATTGTCCGAAATTCCGACGCTCTGCGTTATGAACAATAATGTGCAGGATATGAAAAATTTTCTGTAATTAGTATTCATTTTACAATGTAAGTTGCTGAGCTTGACGGTGTTTGCGGTGGTGGCGGTGGAGTGAAGGTCGGAACCACAATAATAGCAGACTTATTGGTTGCAATATTTGCTTGATTTTTGAAATAGTTAACAAAAATTTGCGGCGAAATTGCCGCGTTTATATTTGTATTTGAATATAGGTTAGTCTGGGTGTTTGTGGCTATGGATTGTGGAGTGGAGGATTCGTCCTGATTTGGCTGGGTTGTTATTGTTGAATCCGACTGAGCGGTTGAGTTTGTTTGCGGCAATTGTGGACCGTATGGTTCTGACGAGATATTGATTAAAGCAGGTTGGGTCTCCTTTGATTTAACAATTTCATTTGTGCATTGAATAGGCGCGGGCAGATAGTCAACCTGTGGAACTTCTGATTGATGCGATAAAATCAAGAAGCGGATAGGATAAGGACCTATTGAGGCGAGATATCCCTTACTAAATGAAGTTGCGCCACAGCACTGTGCTATAGCTACCCCAAAAATCAATATAAAAAGTATTTTACCGCTCATTTACCCACCGTCGGTAATTATTACAGATTGTTTTATTCCCTATCGCACAGCCCGCCGAACGCCTTCAAACTTTTCTAATAACATATATCGTCAGATTAGTTAAAAACTTTAGTATAAAAATGTAATTTTATCAATGCGTAATAGATTGTGAATCAAGTGGATGTAAATATTTCCTAAACTTTTTGTAGAATCTGCCGATAAATAGATTGAAATATGGATGATAATGCCTCAACAGCAAAGATTAAACCGCTTAATCGGGAGATTATAGAACAAAGGATAAAGGTATGTCCACGTCTGCCGTCGTTGAGCACAATTAACAATGCGTTGAGGGAGTTATTAAGCGCCGACCAGCGATACACCGCACAGATATCCGAGATTATTCGCCGCGACCCAAGCTTAACCGCGCGCCTGCTGCGACTGGTAAATTCAGTTTATTACGGTTTGTCCTCGCCTGTTAACAGCATTGAAGAAGCCGTGTTTTATCTTGGCATAAGGCAGATACGGCAGCTTGCGATGTTAACGCCTGTAATAGAGGATTTTCAAAAACTTGCCGGCAACATATCATATAATTGGCGGGAGTTCTGGCAGCATTGTATTGGGACAGCGATTATGGCTCGCGAAATTATGAGCATCGTGAATGTGTTAAATGACGAATCCGATTATGTGGCTGGACTGGTTCACGATGTTGGGAAAATTATTATGGCGTCGGTATTTCCGCAACATTTTGCTGAGATCCACCGCCGCACCAAAGAGATGCCATTAGAATTAAGAGAAGTTGAAATAGAGGTTTTAGGCATTGACCACGCTGAACTTGGAGCGATGTATCTTGAGAATTATAAACTTCCGGATTTTATGGTGGAAATTACCCGTTATCATCATTCTCCGGATGAAGCGAGTCGTTACATTCCAATTGTTTGTTCAGTTAACATTGCCGATACATTGGTAAGATTTGCAAAAATTGGATCAAGCGGAAATACATCGCCGGTGGCTCAAAACCAGTGGATAAGTTCGCCGGCGTGGCAGATATTATTTCCGCACCAGTCAGAGACCGAACAGGCAATAGTACGCAGCAGTCTTAACCGAACACTTGAAAGATTGCCAATGGTTTTAAGCGGATTGTTGTAAAACTATCATTGTTTCTGATAGCCTCGCGGTTGAAGAGAATAGCGAAGGATTGCCTGACAAAATTGTTCGGCAATTCGTATTGTTGTAAATGGCAATTAATTGCCATTGA
>JBAMMJ010000246.1:0-6997 GCA_039793825.1 Verrucomicrobiota bacterium
GTGTCCTCAGGCGTAGTCACACTCTGACTATCAGCCACTGGCGCATCGTTAACAGGCGTAACATTGATTGGGACATTTACTGAATTGGTAGAGTATGCGGCGCCGTCAAAAGCGCGTATGACAAAAGCCTGTAAAATACCATTAGCGTTTGCTGGTGGGTTCCAAATTAACGTATCGCCCGGTTCAATCAAATCCCCTGCTGTTGCCGGGTTTCCATTGATTGTTAAAGTTCCAGCAATGGTTGATTCGTATGAAAAAACAACAGGATCGCCGTCTATATCGTTTTCATTAGCTGCATTTGCAAGGTCTGTAAAATTGAAGTTGAAAGGCTGATCTTCATAAGCGCCGGTGAGAGGGGTCACTGTAGTTATAGTTGGAGGGGTTCCCATCAATGCAATGCTATGATAAAAACCTGCTGCGATTCCAACTGCATTGGTTGAACTTACCGATAACGGGGTGTCACCCTGTCCAACATCATTTCTACCCCAGCTGATAACCTTATAATCCGCTCGTAAAGCAAGGCTATGAAATGCGCCGGCTGCAATCGCTATGATGTTTGTTGCTTGCGGAGGCGGTGTAATTTGGCCAAATCCATTATAACCCCAACCGACAACTGTGCCGTCGGACTTCAGAGCGAGTGTGTGATAACCGCCCGCCGCTATTGCAATCACGTTGTTTAAGCTATTCGGAACAGAAGATTGACCGAATGCATTTTCACCCCAGCATACAACTGTACCATCAGATTTAAGCGCCACACTATGATAAAAACCGGCGGCTATTGCAACAACATTATTTAAATTCAATGGTGGAGTTGCCTCTCCAAACCCGTTATAACCCCAGCCGACAACTGTGCCGTCTGATTTAAGTGCAAGACTGTGATATGCGCCGGCAGCAACAGCTACGACGCCGCTTAAACCGCCTGGTACGGTGGTCTGCCCGAATCCGTTAAATCCCCATGCAACGACTGTGCCATCGTTTTTCAAAGCAAGGTTGTGAAAAGCGCCCGATGCTACCGCCACCACATCCGTTAACCCTGGCGGTATCGTTACCTGGTTAACTCCATTATCGCCCCACCCTATAACTGTTCCATCGCGTTGTATGGCTAAACTATGGTGTCCGCCAGCGGCAACGGCAACCGAATTAGTGGATTCCGGTGGTGGAGAAATTTGACCTGAGTAATTTAAACCCCATCCGATCACGCGCGGACCCAGCGCAAAAGTCGGCGAGGCAAGAAAACCGACGATGATGAACGTGATTACATCACGGAGGAATATTGCGATGAACGAACCGACCTCTCTGATTAGTTTTTTCATAAGTTATTTCTTTTTCGGGTTTTGAGGCTTAAACGTCACCTCAAAATCTCTGTTCTACAAATATGTTTATACTATTAACAAATTTTTGAGAATTGTCAAACATTTTTTGTCTTTAACATTTAATGGACAGGATAATACTTAATATTATTGAACGGCTTAAAATAAAAAAACTTTAACAAATTTTCAAAATGTATCAGGCAAAAGTCATATTTTTTGATACAGGATACAATGTAAATTCAATTAATGTGCTTGCTGGAGCGCTATGTGAGAAAGTTAACAGTTCAATCTCAATCAAATTTGTTAAGACATTAGATGATTTAAAAAAGGAAGTCACTAATTCAGACAATCCTATCATCTTTGCTTTTTCTTTTACAACATTTGGCTTCAAAAAATTTGAGAAAGAATTGTCTGATTTTATCAAGAATTTAAAAAACATAAAAACCAATATATTTTGTATTGCTGGCGGCGTTCATTCTACTGCAAAACCGCGCGAATTGCTTGAAACCGGGATGCATTTTGTCTGTTTCGGAGAAGGAGAAAAAACGATTTGTGAGTTTGTAGATAAATTGACGCGTGGAGATGCCCTTAAAAACATCAAAGGATTAGGATGGTTTGAAGGCAATGATATAAAGTGCACTGGATTGTCAGAACCAGTCAATCTGGATGATTATCCGCCTTTTTGCGAACCATACAAGCGGTTTAATCCAATTGAAATCACACGAGGGTGCGTTTATGCCTGTTCTTTTTGTCAAACGCCTTTTATGTTCAAAGCCCGTTTTCGTCATAGGTCTGTGGAAAATATCTGTTATTATGTGGAAATATTAAAAAAATATGGATTGACTGATATCAGGTTTATAACCCCGAGCGCTTTATCGTATGGTTCATCCAATGAGAGACCTTGTTTAGAAAAGGTTGAAGAACTGCTTTCAAGAATAAGAAAAACGCTCGGTGACAGAGGCAGAATCTTTTTTGGAACTTTTCCCTCTGAGGTCCGCCCTGAACACATCTCTGCTCAATCTCTTAAAATTTTAAAAAAATATGTTAATAACGATAATCTTGTGATTGGAGGACAGAGCGGCTCTGATAGGATTCTGAAGCAATGCCATCGCGGACATAATGTGGAATCAATAATTCAAGCTGTAAGGTATTGTGTTGAGTTTGGATACATACCAAATGTGGATTTTATTTTTGGATTTCCTGAGGAGACTGAGGAAGATGTTTCAGAGACTTTGAAAGTAATTGAAACATTAATTTCGCTTGGCGCAAGGATTCACGCGCATTATTTCATCCCGTTACCCGGCTCTCCGTATGCTAATAAAAAGCCTTCCCGACTCAGTAACGATACCCGAAGAACAATTGAAAGACTGATTTCATCAGGATCAATGTACGGACAATGGAAACAGCAGGAAGAGTTTGTTAGAGGATTTGTCTCGCCTGGCACAGAAGATTGTTCTATACAAAATACTTTTTTGAACATGAAATTTTAGAAAATAAATTAAAATTTTAAAAAATTAAGAATTCAATTAAAAGAGGTGTACGGTGTTAAAATTTGAATTTAAGCTTCAGGTGCCAACATAACCTGCCGAAGAGCCTGGATTTACCAGAAAGAATGAAAAATAGCCAATGGTCGGGGCGGTGAGATTTGAACTCACGACCTTCTGAACCCCATTCAGACGCGCTACCAAGCTACGCTACGCCCCGACCAATTAAAATTGAATTAACAATCTTTTTATTATTTTAAACAAATCCCAATAAGTTTCAACACATTATTGAAAATTTTTAGAACCAGTTTAAAAACCGTTTAAGCAAATCTTTTTGAGGAATTTTATCATTAACGTGAATGGCTGACGATTGGGCAACCAGCGCCAATTCCATAGCAAGAAAGCTATGCCTTTGCGGCATAGCGGTTTCGCCGCGAGTTAAACAATCTATTATTAAATTTCCGAAAAATGGGAAACCGACTCTGCCATTTACATTAATACACCGTTCCCCTTTTTTGTCGGCGATATAAAGATAATCTCCAGTAGTGTCGCGGGCAATATCAAGGTATTTTCTCAATTCAATTGTGCCTTCAGTGCCGAGTATAAAAGTCCTGCCATCTCCCCACGCGTTCAGACCATCAGGGGTAAACCAGTCAACTCTGAAATAATGTGTTGCGCCGTTATCGGCAATCAGAGTTGCATCGCCAAAATCCTCAAAATTTGGGTATTCACTATTGTTATAGTTTGCGACTTTACTGTGAAGCACAGTTGCATTTGCGGCGCCTGAATAATACAAGAATTGTTCAATTTGATGAGAACCGATGTCGCAGAGGATTCCGCCCGTTGCATTTTTGTCAAAAAACCAATCCGGGCGGGTTTTTGGATTCAGTCTATGAGGTCCAAGCCCTATAACCTGCAGCACTTTTCCCACAATGCCGTCTTTTATCAACTCCCCCGCGTAAACAGCAGCTTCAACGTGAAGACGTTCAGAGAAATAAATGAAAAATTTTTTGCCGGTAGATTTAACTTTTTCCCGTGCAAGTTTTAACTGTTCAAGTGAGGTTATTGCCGGTTTGTCGGCGAAATAATCTTTTCCATAATCCATTACTTTTAGTCCGAGTGGACAACGTTGGCAGGGGATTGGAGCGGCGGCGACAAGTTGAATTAAAGGGTCTTCAAGGACTTCTTCTTCGCTCTTTGCAGGTATTACCCCGGGATAGATTTTGCAGAACTGTTGAACCTTTGACTCATCTTTGTCATAAACTTTGACCAGAGTTGCACCCGCCTCAATCAAGCCGTTACACATTCCATAGATATGGCCATGGTCTAAACCAATCACGGCAAATTTGAATTCCCCCGGTTTGCAAACCGGTTTTGGTTTCCCTTTCGGGGCATACATCATTCCATCTGACTTCTGCATAAGGAAAATTAAAATTCCCTGCCAAAAGTGATTTTTGTATCTGAAAAATTATCTATACTTTTAGTCTTTTTATGGAACCGACGAACATTTTTTACTATACCATCTGTCGTATAAAATAATGAACCCTTGTTAATTGGTATCTGAACAGGCTCGCCAAGATGAGCCGAAAGATAGATTGCAGTTATCAACATAATCGTATTGCGTCCCTGCTCCCCATCAACGATCAAAGGTTCTTTTCCTTCAATTGCGGCGAGGAAATTCGCTATCTGTCCGTCGTGAGCAGTGTATTTAGTTTCCGGCAAAGAATCATACAAAGCCTGAATCTGCGCCAGTTTTTGGGTGTCATCTTCTGGAAAACCATTTTCGCGTTGCTTGTATGAACAAACTCGCCAGGGAACTGATATGCCCGCCTGCTCGCACTGGAAAATCAGTTGTTGTTCCTCGCCGTGATGTATAAGGGACGCTGTAATTTGACCAATCTTCTTATCACTATAAAGGAGAATTGCAGTAGAAAAGTCTTCCACTTCGGAACTCGTATGGTTTAAGTTTGCGGTGAATGCAAAAACCGATCTTGGCATCCCCATTAGCCAGAGGAATAAATCAATGTGGTGAACAGCGTGGTTGATAGTGCAACCGCCACCCTCCTTTTCCCACGTGCCACGCCACCACAGATCATAATAATTACTGCCGCGCCACCAGAGTGAATCGGCGCGACCAAACAAAATCCTTCCAGCAACACCAGATTCAAGAATAGATTTTACGCGCACAACAGGGGTCCTGAAACGGTTCTGGGCGACAACGGATAATAGGCGTCCTCTGTCCTTTGCCGCTGCAATCATTCGGTCGCATTCTTCAAGGCTTGGCGCCATCGGTTTTTCACAAAGCACGTGTTTACCGCTATTCAACAACCTGATAGTCGCCGATGAATGTTCAAACGGAGGAAGACAGACAGAAGCGGCATCAAATTCTTCTTTTTCAATCAACTCTGTATATGATGAATAAGCCGTTGCCTGAAGTCCGTAATCCTGAATCTTTTTTTGCGCCTTCTCTTTAGATATATCTGCGATGGCAACAATCTTACAACGTTCCTGAAATTTCAGATACGCGTTAATGTGGCTATCGCTGATAGCCCCTGCCCCAATTATTGCTATTCTAATCATAACTGGATTTTATAAATTAATTGTCCACTCGCGCAAGTTTTGCAGCTCTGGCAAGAGCACGAATGTTTTCTGCTGGTGTCCCGGGCGAAGTGCCTCCACCGGCGGATAAAATCAATCCCTTTCTGCTGTTATGCAATTGAATGCAATTAATAGCGCTTTTAATCACATCTTCAACATTTCCGCGAGCCAGCACTTCAAGTGGCGGCACGTTTCCCATCAAGCAGACATTTTCACCCACAAGCTCGCGCGCCTTCTTGATGTCTGTTAGATGTGTAAAATTGAAAATCTGAACTCCCAGTTCGCCAAGATATTTATACGATGAAGGATTGAAATTATCGTTGTGAAATATTTTTACGCATTGCGGAAACGCGCTAAATATTTCTTTGAGATAGGGATGGGCGAATTCAAGGTAATCTTTAGGGGAAAGGAATCCAACTATATCGTCAATAATCATAATGCCTTCAACCTCTGATAGCGATTCAGCCTGCGCCGATAGCCAGTCTTTAATAAATTGTGTGGTGATTTTAAGAAGTTTATGCGTATTTGACGGGTCTAATTTTAAATCAAGTAAAAACTGGGTTACTCCAAGAAGATGGGTAGCGATAGTTAACGGTCCGCGCGCGCAAACAATTTTTACCGAATGACCATTTTCTCTGATAATTGGTTCACATTTTTTGTATGTGTTCAAAATAAAAGGCATCAAACCGTCTGTTTTTGGATTCGGGACAACTAATCTATCTACTTCTTCAACAGATTTTAAAATGGGGTGAACTTCGGGCGTTCTGTCGTGATAAAAACTGACCTTACACCCAAAACCGCTCGGTTCGGTTGCCATACCGGCTTCAGCCCAGAAACCAGGGATAAAAATTATTTCTTCAAATTGACGTTCCACAGCCAGATTTGCGTCAAGCCACACCTGAGGTATCTGGATATAATCTATAGTTGATATACCCAAATAACCAGGTATCCATGGGCTATCTATGATCAATGCCACCGGAACTGATTCGCCGGTCTCTTCACACAAAGCGCACTTCTTAATAATATTCCACTCTTCGGTTGTCATTGAAAAATAATGTTGACGAATTGTTTAATAAATTAAAGCATTAATGTGAAATTAAAAATAGCCAAACTTATGAAAAATTTAATTACCACAATTACTATTTCAGCTGCGGTAGCTGCAGTAGCAATCAATATACTGGCGCAGGAAAATCCTGACCCTTACGCCAATGAAACAAAGGAGCAGCGCGATGCGCGAATGAAATGGTGGCGCGAGGCGAAATTCGGGATGTTCATCCATTGGGGCGTTTACTCGGTTCCTGCCGGTACATACAAGGGAAAGAGAATTGGCGGCATCGGGGAGTGGATTATGCATAATGCTAAAATACCTGTAGCCGAATACAGGGAATTCGCAAAGCAATTCAATCCGGTAAAATATAATCCGGACGAATGGGTTAAACTTGCCAAGGAGGCGGGTATGAAATACATCGTCATCACAAGCAAACACCACGATGGTTTTGCACTATTTGATTCAAAGGTAACCGAGTGGGATGTTGTTGATGCCACACCGTATAAAAAAGACCTGCTAAAACCGCTCTCTGAGGCGTGCCAGAGACAGGGAATAAA
>JBAMMJ010000246.1:7007-17625 GCA_039793825.1 Verrucomicrobiota bacterium
AAAACTCGGCTTTTACTATTCGCAGGCGCAGGATTGGAATCACCCTGGTGGCGCGGCAGCGGGCGGACACTGGGACCCTGCCCAGGATGGGAGTATGGACGAGTACATAGATAAAATCGCTGTCCCTCAGGTAAGAGAAATCCTTTCAAATTATGGACAAATTGCGATCCTCTGGTGGGACACCCCTGTGAATATGACTCCTGAACGGGCTAAAAAACTTATTCCTTTACTCAGGCTGCAACCGGGAATAATTCATAACAACCGTCTTGGCGGTGGTTTTCACGGCGACACCGAAACACCGGAGCAATACATACCCCCAACAGGCTTTCCGGGACGCGACTGGGAAGTCTGTATGACAATGAACGACACCTGGGGATATAAGAGCTACGACAATAACTGGAAATCAACCAAAACACTCATTCGCAACCTTGTAGATATCGCAAGCAAGGGCGGAAATTACCTTCTTAATGTCGGTCCAACAAGTGAAGGATTGATTCCAGAACCAAGCGTTGAGAGACTAAAAGAGATTGGCAGGTGGATGAAAGTAAATGGCGAGGCGATCTACGCCACAACCGCAAGTCCGTTCAAAAAACTCGTATGGGGCAGATGCACAAAGAAAATTCAGGGCGACCAGACTACACTGTATCTGCACGTATTTGACTGGCCTCAGGACGGCTCGTTATTAGTTCCCGGATTAAAAAACAAGGCGCTTTCAGCAAAATTACTTGCCACGGGCGATACACTGGCTTTCAAAAATACGGAGGAAGGTGTGATCATTACCGTGCCTAAAACCGCGCCGGATGAAATCTCTTCAACAATTGTCCTGACGATTGCCGGCGCCCCTGACGTTGACCAGATAGTCACTATAAAACAGGCAAAAGATGGCTCGCTCAAACTTGCCGCATTTGAGGCGACTCCGGTCGGAAAGAATCTGAAATACGAATCCGGCGGGGGTAAAGACAACCTTGGTTACTGGACAGACCCGAGCGATTATGCTGAGTGGCAGTTTGAAATTACGACTCCGGGCAAGTTTAACGTAACAGCGCAGGTCGCCAGTATGGGTTCCGCCAATTTGGAAATTTCAGTCGTAGGAAAGACTTTGACAATGAAAGTTCCAAAAACCGGCGATTACGTAAAATTCCAGAAAGTTGAGGTTGGACAGCTTGAGTTGTCCGCCGGAAAACATACATTGAGAGTAAAACCTGTGAAAGAGGGCTGGCAGCCCGTCAATCTGAAATCCATTGATCTTACACCGATTAAGTAAATTTGGGGTTTAAAAGGAGAGTGTAGAGCCAAAGCAAAAAATTACGAATATGAAAAAGCGATTATCAACCCTGCTTACAACAGGCGCGGTGCTGTTTAATCTAACAATTCCAGCCGCTGATAAACCGACGGCTAAAACGGGTGACACACCTGCCGATATATCAAAGCCGGTCAAGGTTTTCATCCTGCTCGGTCAATCTAATATGCTCGGGATGGGCAAAATTAAAGGAGAAGATGGGTCTCTGGAATATGCGGTCAAGCAAAAGAAAAAATATCCATATCTCGTGGATGAAACCGGCAACTGGGTTGAACGCAAGGATGTCCGTTATGTCCGCGTGATGCAGGGACGCGGCGGCAGTGGAATGCAGGTGTTTAATAATGAGTGGATAACCGTGGCAAAGTGTAAAACAATTGGTCCGGAGTTTGGTATCGCTCATTTTGTGGGAGACGCTATTGACGAGCCGGTGATGTTGCTCAAAAGTTGTATTGGCAATAGGAGTCTCGGGTGGGACCTGCTCCCTCCGGGCAGCGAACGGTTTATCGCCGAGGTTACCGAAAAGGACGGAAAAACTGTCAAAAAAGTTTTTGCTGGTTACAAAGACCGTCCGGACTCGTGGATAATGGACCCCAACAAGGGTATTGCCACTGAACCACCGCAATGGCTTGATAAAAACGGAAAACCAATAGAATGGTATGCGGGAAAACAATATGATGATGATGTCGCAAACGCTAAGAAGGTGCTTTCTGAACTGGATAAATACTTCCCCGGCGCAAAGAGCTACGAGATTGTCGGCTTCTTTTTCTGGCAGGGCGATAAAGACCGTTACAACCCTGTTCACGCAGCCCGTTATGAACAAAACCTCGTTCGTTTAATCAAACAACTCCGCAAAGACTTTAACGCGCCGAACGCAAAGTTTGTGCTTGCAACCCTGGGACAGACAAAAAAAGGTGACGGCGGCAACGATGGCAAGATTCTTGAAGCCCAGCTTGCAGTTGATGGCAATAGTGGCAAATATCCCGAGTTCAAAGGCAATGTAGCAACGGTTTATTCAAATCCTCTTTCTCACGGAGGCGCTTCAAATAACCATTATAACGGCAATGCCGAGACCTATATGGATATTGGCGAGGCAATGGGTAAGGCAATGGTTGAATTGCTAAAAAATTCAAAATGAACAGCGTTCAAATAATTTGCATATTCGCTTTTATCTAAAATCAGTCGGTGTCAAAGTGTAAACAATTAGGAAAGAAAGGGTAATAGAATGCTTTCTTTGCTCTGCCAATGAGCCGAAGGAATTTAAGGATTTTTTACCAGTAGGGTTTTAAGCGGACAAAGGAGTCATCAATTTCATTTTACCGCTGAGTAAACGAAGAATAATAAGTTTCAAACCACAGAGAAGACAGAGAGTCTTTTGGGATTGCGTGGGCAAAGCAACCGCTTTGTTAGGTTAGAAAACAACTAATCTTTAAAATTAACATAAAACCAGGAATTAAATTACTACTTATATTTATTACTTTGAAAATTTGACATCTGATATCACAAAGCTGCGCTGCCACCGCCTTGCGGACCTGCCGCTTCAGTCCAAAAAGGCGGGCTTAAACGTAGTGATAGATGAATTAAACAAATTGACCAACTTACCGAGAAAGGAAATAATCTCAATAAACAGTCTATGAATAGAAGTCGTTTGACACGTCGGGCGTTTTTGAACCTCAGCGCAAAGGTGGCAGGTGCGGTGGCAATACCATCTATAATTCCTGGGTCAGCCCTTGGACTAAACGGAAGGGTAGCCCCAAGCGAGCGGATTGTTATGGCTGGTATTGGACTTGGCGGGCGCGGATTTTATGATATGAGCGTTATGCTCGCCCAGAAAGATGTCCAGTGGGTGGCTGTGTGCGAGGTCGCAAAGGCGCGCCGCGAAGCGGCTAAAAAGTATGTGGACGAAAAATACGGAAATAAGGATTGCGCCGCTTACAGCGACTTGCGCCTGCTCCTTGCCGAGCGAACAGATGTTGACGCTGTGTTAATTGCTACCGGCGACCGCTGGCACGCGCTGGCATCTATCTGGGCAATGCGCACGGGCAAAGATGTTTATTGCGAAAAACCGGCTTGCCTGACAATGGAACAGGGAAGAATTGTTGTAGAAACCGCGCGTCGTTATGGACGTGTCTTCCAGACCGGCGCCCAGCGTTTGAGCGAGCCTCATCACGTCTATGCAATTGAGCTTGCGCGTTCGGGACGGCTCGGAAAAATTCATACCGTTTACGCTGATATCCGATGGCGCGACGGCAACCGCCACGACTGGCTTCCTGCCGAACCCGAGCCGCCGAGAGAAGAACTTGACTGGGACCTGTTTATCGGACCGTCTCCGTGGCGACCTTTTAACCGCGGTTATCTGAACGGCGGGTGGTATCACTTTTACGACTTTGCAACCGACGTTGCAATGTGGGGCGCTCACACGGTCGCCCAGGCGCTTGCCGGAATTGATATGAACAATGTTTCTTTCATTGAATTTGAGTATACTGGACCTGACACAACTATCGTAACGCGCCTTTCAAACGGTATAAAACTTGTACTTTATCGGAAAAGTGGTTCAGTCTGGGAGCCGTGTGAATATTGGCGCGGCGCCTGCGGCGAACGATTTGATGGCACAGAAGGTTGGGCAGCCGCAGCCGACGGTTACTCAAAAACCGATGTTTCCTCCCCATCATTGCTGGAGGATTACAAAATATTGCTTTCAGAATATACTACGCGGACGCAACGCCCGCTTGACCACGTTCGCGATTTTCTTGATTGCGTCAAATCGCGCAGACAACCAGTGGCAAACCCGGATGTAATGTACCAATCAATGTGCATCTGTCTGGCGGCTGATATCGTCGGACAGTTAAAGAGAAATATAAAATTTGACCTGCGCAAGGCTGAATTTGTGGGAGATGAAGAGGCAAACCGCCTGCGTTTCCGGGCAATGCGCGCGCCGTATATTGCGTAATCTACCGACATATACCAACTTTAAAAATATGCTGAAAAACTCGTTGTGAATATTCTATATTCAAAAATGATTTAAAAATTGGCTCGGATAAAGAGTGTCTAATCATCGTTGCAGACATAAGAAGCCCGCATTTTATCATCTAACCACACCGGTGTAGCAGTGAAATAAGAAGGCAAACTTTTTTATCAATTAAAACACACAGGGCTGGTCACCCGACCAGCCCTTTATACTATGAAAACACTATCTAAACTGCCGTTTTCGCGCCCTGTGTTTAACACCACACACAACACATAAATTCATTTTCTGATTATAATTTAAATGAAATTAAAAATTGCGATAGTCCCCATTTTTGGGGACAAATCAAATACCCTCCCCACCAGTAAATGGGACATCATAAACAACTGCAACTTCAGCGGGCAGTTCATTGCCTTCTTTTGATAAAACCCGATATTGCCTGATTTGAAAGGAAACCTCTTTGCCATCTTCCAGACCAAGCAATGTGTACTCTTCTTTTGACATTCTTGCCTTGATAGTAATTCCACTGGGAAGTTCAAGTTCAAGCCGCAACATAACGCCAAGGAAATAGGTATGCCTGAGAATCGCTCTATAACGATAACGGGTAATATCGCTTGAAACCTGAACGGCGTAAGGTCTGAATCCAATTCTGATTTTCTGGCCATCCGACTGTCCGTGGTTCGGGAATTCAAGTTCACCCAGCCGCGCAACACCGTCGCGCACCTCCAATTCAAGACCATTCATTACACCAATAAAACGCGCCACAAATTCATTAGCAGGTTTCTCATAGACCTCTCTTGGACTACCGATTTGTTCCAGACGTCCTTTTGAGAAAATCGCAATTCTGTTTGCGACTTCCATTGCCTCTTCCTGGTCGTGCGTCACAAATATCGTTGTAACATTTAAATCAGAATGAAGGTGAACAAGCCACTCGCGAAGTTCCTGTCTGATTTTCGCGTCAACAGCGCCAAAAGGTTCATCCAACAACAAAACGTTGGGCTTCGGCGCGAGCGCCCGCGCAATCGCTACGCGCTGGCGTTGTCCACCAGATAACTGATGGGGATACCGCTCTTCAAGCCTTTCAAGGTCAAGCAAAGAAAGCAATTCTTTGACCCGACTTTCAATTTCTGATCTTCGCCACTTTTTTATTTTGAGTCCAAAGGCGATGTTCTCAAATACAGTCATACTTTTAAAAAGGGCGTAACTCTGAAAAACAAACCCGATATTTCGTTGTTGCACTGGAACGTTGTTAACCTTTTTACCGCGGATATAAATTTCACCGGCGTCTGGCACTTCAAGCCCGGCGATTAATCTCAACACCGTTGTTTTACCGCTTCCACTCGGTCCGAGTAGCGCTATTAATTCGCCTTCATTTACGGTAAAACTCACATCAAACACCGCAGGGTAATCGCCATAATATTTGGTTACATTTTTAAGTTCAATGCTCATACATTAAATCAAATCATTGATATTTTTGTTAAATTCAACCGATCGGTTTCTTTGTTTCTGTTTTATCTCTAAATTCCCTCCATTCAAGCCAGGTTTTTACAATCAACGTTATCAATGCGAGCAGGGCTAACAAACTAGAGAGAGAAAAAGCCGCAACGCTGTTAAAGTCGTTATAAAATTTTTCAACCATAAGAGGCATTGTGTCGGTGCGGCCGGTAATATGCCCGGAAACAACCGAAACAGCGCCAAATTCTCCCATCGCGCGGGCGTTGCAAAGAATCACTCCATATAACAGTCCCCATTTTACCGATGGAAGAGTAACGTGCCAGAAAGTCTGCCAACCGCTGGCACCAAGAGTTAAGGCAGCGTGTTCCTGTTCCACGCCGACTGATTGCATTATAGGAATCAATTCCCTTGCCACAAATGGCAGGGTAACAAAAATCGTCACAAGCACCATACCCGGCACGTTGAATATTATCTGAATGTCTTTACCGTCTAACCATTGACCAAGTTGCCCCTGTAACCCATAAAGCAATACATACATTAGACCAACAACAACCGGCGAAATTGAAAATGGAAGGTCAATGAATGTTAGCAATAGTGTCTTACCCGGAAACTTAAACTTGGTAATAGCCCAGGCTGCGGATATTCCAAAAATAACATTCAACGGAACCGAAATCCCAACAATGATAAGTGTCATCTTTATTGAGGAAACGCTCTCCGGTAGCGTAAGCGATTGAAAATAAGCCCGAATTCCTTTGCTTAAGGCTTGAGCAAAAACATTTACAAGAGGTAAAAGCAAAAATGTCCCAAGAAAAATCACGGAAATTGCTATCAAAAGCCACTTCATTACGGGCGATCCTTCTATCAGTCGCCGCTTTGCGGACCTTTGTTTTGCTTGATGTGTTGTTATTACTCCGCCCATTTCAAAATTACTCCATAAATTTCTGCGACCAACTTTGGAGCCAGTTAATCAAAGCCAGCATCAAAAACGAAATTATTAATAAAACAACAGCGATTGCAGTTGCACCGGCATAATTATATTCTTCAAGTCTCATTACTATCAGCACCGGCGCGATCTCGGTCTTATACGGAATATTGCCGGAAATAAAAACAATTGATCCGTATTCTCCAATTGCCCTCGCAAAGGCAAGAGCAAACCCTGTGATAATGGTGGGGAAAAGCATCGGAAAAATAACGAAAATAAATGTGCGCGTTCTGCTTGCCCCAAGTATAGCAGCAGCCTCTTCAATTTCAACATCAAGAGACTCAATAACAGGTTGTAAACTGCGAATTACAAATGGCATACCGACAAAGGTAAGAGCAATTACAACCCCCAATTGGCTGAACACACCCTGCACACCTATCGGCACAAGAAATTTGCCAAGCCAACCATTTGGTGAAAAAAGTTCAGCCAGAGTTAACCCGGCAACAGCTGTTGGAAGCGCAAATGGAAAATCCACAAGTGCGTCAAGCAGTCTTCTGCCAAAGAATTCGTATCTCACAAGCACCCACGCGGTCGTAATTCCAAAAAAGGAGTTCAATAAAGCGGCAACAAATGAAGCTCCGAAGGTAAGTTTATACGCGGACAATGCCCGATCGTTTGTCGTCCAACGCCAGAATTCTTCAAGGGTCAATCCCGACGCCTTTATTATTAGTGCACAAAGCGGCAATAGGACTATCACACTGAGATACATTACTGTGTAGCCCAAAGACAACCCAAAACCGGGCAATGGATTCCGACGTTTTGACATCTATAAATCACCCAGCACGTTCAATTCCGATGTTCCATCTGTTAAAATTATTTCCATATCAAGGTTTGTGAATCCTGTCAAAAATCCCATCCTCACCAAAAAATTTCCTGTGCGCATTTCCCCAATCCCCGGCAACTTCTTTTATCGTAAAAAGCCGCATTTGTGGAAAAATATGCGAATATTTTTTAAAGACTTCGGGATTCGCCGGTCTATAGAAATTCTTACCGATTATCTCTTGTGCCGGTTGTGAAAATAGATAATTGATATATTCTTCTGCAGCACGACGCGTCTTTTCCCCATTTCTATCCACATTTTTATCAATAACAGCAAGGCACGGCTCGGCTATGATTGATGCCGACGGATAAACTATCTCAAGTTCGTTTGTTCCATATTCCTTTAACGCGAGCCAGGCTTCATTTTCCCAGCAAATATAAACATCGCCAATCCTTCGCTGGACAAATGTGGTCGTTGCTCCGCGCGCGCCTGTATCTAAAATCGGCACATTAGCGTAAAGCCTTCTGATAAAAAATTCCGCGCCAGAATCGCTTGATTCGCGAACAATCTTCATAAATCCCCACGCTGCCAAAAAGTTCCATCTCGCTCCTCCAGAGGTCTTTGGATTTGGCGTAATTACCGAAACATCATTTCTCACAAGGTCATCCCAATCTTTTATCTTTTTGGGATTTCCCTTTCGGACCATAAATACAATCGTTGAACTAAATGGCGCGGGTTTACCCAAAGCGCCCCCATACCAGTTATTTTTTATAAAACCGTGCTCGGCAATAATCATAACATCATATTCAAGCGCCAGACTAACTATATGACCACGCAGTCCATCTATTACTGCGCGGGCTTGTTTCCCGGAACCACCGTGAGATTGTAAAACACGAACCTTCACGCCAGCGCTCTTATAGTAATAACCGCAGAACAACTCATTATATTGCTTGAAAAGTTCACGGGTCGGGTCGTACGAGATATGCAATAATTCAACTTCCTGCCCGAAAACCCGGACAGAACCGACTATCATTATTACCACATTAATCAGAGTTATTATCAATCTACTTATAAACATAAACAGAAAGTAATACAAATCATAAGTATGTCAATCATATTATTTATGATTATTGATAATCAAAATGTTATATTGCCTTAAATTCTTTATGTTTTAATCTAATTTGGTTTGGCATTAACTAAAAAGCGCAATTTCATAGTCTAATTTATTATTACAATAAAATTGGACTAAATGCCAAACTTAAAATTAGAAGTTAGAAAATTTATTATGAGGACTCTTGTTGAGCCTTTTTGAGCTCTTTTCTATGCCAGTACCAGGCAACAAGGGTGCTAATTTCGTATAGCAGGTGCAATGGTAAAGCCATAATAAGCATAGTGAATGGATCACCTGATGGTGTTACAACAGCTGAAATAGTTAAGTTTGCGACAAAAGCGTATGACCGAAAATTCTTGAGCTTTTCATAATCAAGAATTCCGATTTTCACAAGGAGTAATATTACTACAGGCAGTTGAAACGCAAGCCCCATACCGAGCATAAATTTTACGACAAAACTAAGATAGGCGTCTGCGCGCCATTCATCGGCTCCAAAACCGAGCCACTGTGAGAATTGGACAGTTGCGCCTAATGCAAATACTACAACGATGAAATAACAGAATGCAACGCCTAAAAGGAACAATCCGCCGCTGAAGCCGACTGCTTTAAATAAAATTCTTTTTTCATTTACTTTTAATGCAGGCAAAACAAATTGTCCTATAAAATACATCACAAAAGGAAAGGAAATAGTGAGTCCGCCGAAAAGCGCCAGTTTTAACGCAACCATTATACCTTCAATTGGACTGTAATTTTTTATGACAACCATTTTAGTTGGTGGGGGTTGTTCATTCATAGCCGGTTGCAAGGCGAGTATGGTATTTGTCCCTATTGTTAACGGGATTATATGTAAAACACTGGTTGAGTTTGTTCCGAGAATTTCTTTTAAGCCCAGTTCACTTGCATTTCCTCTGGCGACGACATTGGTGCCAAACATAATAGCAACTTCATTTTTTGTGGACATAAACAATTTCTCAGCGCTGTTTAGTGGCCACATTAAAACTGCCACGAGGTATCTCCCCGCAACCAGACATATTAACATCCCTAAAATTACAGCGACGACTGACTTAACTAAGGTCCAACGTAGGTCTTCTAGATGTTCAAGAAACGGTTTCACCGGACCCCCTTCTTCTTCCTCATCGTCGCCGTCTCCGTTCTCCGAATCTCTTGATGGTGGCTCGCCTCCCCCGACACTATATGAATCGGTGGTATAGGGATTATAAGTATATTCTTCACTCGTAGCCTCGTTGTGGGTTTGTTCTGATTTTGTCTCTGCTTCAGAGACGGTTTGTTCCGGACTATAATATGGATAATCCGGGTTGTGTGATAAGGAGTGCTCGGCTTTTTGAGTTTTGTTGTCTGAACTCTCTTGCGTTGAATTTGAATCTACTTTCTGGTTGTCTTGCGATTGCCGGTCAATTTGTTCCTCAGATTTTTTTTCAACATTGTTTAAGCTATCAAAAGAAGATTCAAAGACTGCGCTCTCCGGTTCTTCGGGGCGAATTTCCTGATTCCCCTGAGCTTCCTGTTTTTTTAGGTTGCTATCAGAATCGTTAAAATTAATTTCGCCCTGTTTACCGGAGTCAGTTTGACGAGGTTCGTCCGATTCTCTCTCCATTAAATCGGGATTAAGCTAAATCAAGAAGCTTTACTATCGCTTTGCGAGCTTGTTGTTCCGGCATTATTTTGCTGGTTCCCCGCAGCAGTCTTTTTTGGAGGTTCAGGCGGTGGTTCAGCCTCTATCTCTCGCTGGATTTCCTCCTGAACTTCCCGCGAAGCCTTCTTGAATTCCTTTATCCCCTGACCGAGACCTCTCATCAGTTCAGGCACTTTTTTGGCTCCGAACAGGATTAGCACAATTACAAGGATTGCCACTATTTCAGGCCATCCAAGCATTCCGAACATTAATAATATTTTCATATATTGCCTTTTATAACTATACGACTTTAAAAGCCTTTTTAAAAGAATTACTTTTAGACCTTATTTATATTGTGGAGTTAGACTATTAAGAATTTGAATTTGTTCAAATTGAAATTTTTATTTTCTGGGTC
>JBAMMJ010000247.1:0-13731 GCA_039793825.1 Verrucomicrobiota bacterium
TGATTTTCGCCAGCTGATTTTATCAAGAATTAACCAATAAGGACACAGCAAAAAAATTGAAGTTAACCCGAGATAATTGATAGGGAATTTTAAAATTCTTTTTTTAACCCAGATTAGAGGTTCAACAATGTTAGAGTGGGATAATGTGCCATCAACATCGCAATAGACAGCGCCATTATTTGCACTTACACTTTTCAAATACTCCGCGCTTAAGATGCCGGTATCCATTGTTGCTGTTTAATGAAATAAATTTTATGTAATTACCTTCCGATTGGCGGAAGTTCTGATAAATGTTCAATGCGCTCTCTTAACCTTGCAACGGCAGCCCTATAAAGTTCAACTGTTGGGACTTTCCCGATCTGTTGCTTCAAATCCGAAAAGTCAATGGGTTTACCGAATCTTACTTCAATCCTTTCGCTTTTTGGGAATATCCTTCCTTTTGGCAAAGCGGCGTATGTTCCGCTTAAATAAACAGGCACGATAGGGGTATCAAGCTCAATTGCAAGCACGCCGATTCCCGGTTTAAATTGCTGCAGGTCTCCGGTAATAGAACGGGTGCCTTCCGGGAATAAAAGGATGGAACGACCAGCGTCAAGCGCGGTTTTGCATATCGCAAGACTTTCCGCCGCGTTTGCTTCTCTATCTAACGGCAGGGCGTTCAAAAATGTTTTGAAGAACCAACTTTTGAGGAAGTTGTTAAAGAAGTAATCGCGTGCAGCCATAGCGTGAAGATTATCGGCGAGTCTTCCGAGACACTTCCGTATTGAAGGCAGATCAAGATGGCTGCAATGATTTGCCGCAAGGATAAAGGGACTATTTTGGGGTAGATTTTCCAACCCATCGCACCGAACCCGCAGATAGGTGCTTAAAATTAGTCCAGTTACAAATTCAAATCCCCTCCGCAACGCCACGCGAATCGGGGTTTGCTTCAGCCCGTCCATTACTGCGTCGGAATTTATCGTTGCCCTCTCCCAGAGCGAGCGACCAAATCGTCTTGAACGTTTTTCATTTGCAACCTTTAATGCCTCTTCAACAACGTGAATAACGTCTTTTACGGTAAACAATTTGTTTTCAAGATCTGCCGGCAGGTTAACCCCTAAACGCGTTTCAAGTTCCTGCAATAGATCAACCCGTCCAATAGAATCAATGCCGAGGTCCATTTGCAGTTTGTCATAAATTTGAACTTCCGCAGGTGGAATTCCAGCGATTTTACCAATAGCGCTCACAACCTCAACCTGGATACTGCTTATCGCTGAAGTAGTTAACTCCGCGCTGATGGAGATATCAAGTCCTCCTTTCTCGGTTGCAACCGATTTTGTCCCATTTCGCTGCCGTAAATAATATTCTCTGACCTTTGCGCGTTGGACTTTAAGTGTGGTGGTTTTTGGCAAATCTGTTGGGTAGAATTCTACTCGGGAGATGTGTTGATAAGATGGCAGGTCTTTTGTGGCTTTTGCTACTGATGAAATAATTGCCTCTTTTGACGCCCCATCTGCCGGGACAGCAACCACAACCACCTCCTCGCCAACGCCGCTTTTATCTGGTAATCCAACAACGCAAAGTTCCTTTACGCCCTGTACCGATTTTAGCGCGTATTCAACCTCATCAGGATGAACCTTTTTCCCGGCGCTGGTGACTATGATATCTTTAAGTCTCCCCGAAATATACAGATAACCATCCTCATCAAATTTTCCTAAATCGCCCGTTCTAAACCAGCCTTGTTTGAAAGCCTTTTCGGTAGCGGTTGGATTTTGCCAGTAACCTTGCATTACCGATGGTCCGCGGGCGAGTATTTCGCCCACGTCGTCTTCATCCACGTCGGCAATATTTATTTCCACACCGGGGATTGGCGGACCTACCGATCCTGCCTTTGGAGCTGATAATGGGTTAACGGCAAGCACAGGTGACGTCTCGGTTAATCCATATCCTTCGCATATGGTAATACCTAATCTTCTAAAAAAGTAAAAGATTTCCGGGTCAAGCGCCGCTCCTCCAGAGACAAATAATCTTATATTTCCACCGAACGCGTCGTGAACCCGTTTAAATATTCTTTTTCTAATACCGTTAAATTCCAGAGCCTCTCCGATGGTGGCTACCGTATCGCCGATGTCTATCATAACCCTGCCGCGCCAGCCTGCTGCGTTTATTTGAGATTGAATCCCATCCATAAAAAGTTTGTATAGTCTTGGAACTCCGAGCACGATAGTTATTTGCGCGAGTTTCATTGTGAATACCACATCTTGTGCCCGTAAAGTTTCTATATAGTGGATTGATGAACCGCCATACATTGGAATTAAAAAGCCGCAGGTAAATTCAAAGGCGTGATGCAGCGGCAGGACAGAAAGAAACCTATCGCTTTGAAGCGGTTCCAGAACATCAGATACAGCAAGCGCGTTTGAAATGAAATTTGAATGTGTTAGAACCACGCCTTTTGGCTCAAGCGTCGTGCCGCTTGTGAAGAGTATAGAAGCGATGGATTCAGGAACGGGTTCTTTTAATCTTACCAAGGTTTGATTTGCTATCGGAAACGGAAATTTTTTTCCGTTGAATGGTTCAAAATCTCCGAGCAAATTTAAGCAGGGTAAATCCGCAAATGAATTTGAAATTTCCTGAGCAACGGATTTATATACTGTTGGGGATAATATCGCAGCCTTTGCCTGAACCATTTTGATAATTTTGACAAAATCCTGTGGAGACATTGAACGGTCAAGCGGTACGGCTACACAGCCCGAGCGCGCTATGGTCATATAAGCCAGTCCCCATTCAGGCGAGTTTTCGCCAGACAAAACTATCCTGTCTCCTCTGTGCAACCCTAAACCACCAACCAGCTTTGCAGCAAGCGTTCCGGACTTTTCATATAATTCATCAAAACCGATTTTTACGCTGCAGACGCCATCGTCGGTTCTTTCCCGTTTGATATTAAGAAACGCCTTATTACCGAACAGTGCCGCCCCTCTTTGCGCAAGATCAACGATAGTTTGCGGCGTCGCGCTAAAACGAGGAGAAAGTTTAAGTTTAGACTTTTCCGCATCAGTCTCTTCAAGCAATTTTCCATGACCGGCCCCGGCGCGCGGCAATACATCCATACGAAGGATGTTTTTCTTTAAGCCGGGGATGTGAATTTCTTGCAGATATTGTCGCCAATGAAATTTACGCGGGTCAAAATCAAAACGTTGTCTTTCATCTGAACTCAAAAGTTCAAGCAATTTGAAAGCCTTCTCAGTTTCAAATCGGCAATCAAGGTTTACGTAAGGTCCGTAAATATCAACGTAATACATCAACTGTTCCATTCTATTAAGGACATTCTTTAGCCTGGGTTTTAACCTTTTAGAACCCGGGAACGGGAACGGACCGTTTAATATCTTGTAAGCGAGTTTTGCCGGTTTTATATACCAGTTATTAATCATCTGGCGATATTGTTCCACTGTGGGGAATTGCCATTCTGCGATTTTAATTGGCTTGCCATCTTTGCCGATGAAGGGGTGTTTTACAAAATAATCGCGGACGTGTTCATAGAGGGCTTCAAACCAGAGTGGATTTTTTGTTGAACTTGCGATGGTAAACAATTCAAAGCCGTTAGAATGTTTTTCCATATAAGCAGCGGCTGCGAGTACCGCATTTACTACATAATCAGCCGGAATTATATCAAGGACGATATTTAGATTTGCGGGAAAATCGTTCAATCTGCCTTTGCCGAAGCCAATGATAATTGGGTCAGCCATTCTCAAACCATCAAGCCAGCCCGGTTCTGGTTCTCTCACACTTGACTCAATGATGGATGGTCTGACAATTGCCAGACGAGTTGAACCGCGATTTTTATAAATCAATTGTTCGCCCAGATACTTTGTGAATGTATAGGTATCGTTCCAGCCCAATTCCTTAGCCCTCTTCATTCCAATTTCAACAAGGGCAAGTTCTATTCGTTCGCGTCCTTCTTCAGAATCGGGGTCAATTCCTTGTTTTTCAAATTCTTTTAAGCACTTTTCTCTGGTCTCATTGACCATCTGATTCAGGCTTTCAATCTCTTCCTCTATTACAAATTTTTGTGGTCTTGGAACACCTGGCGGCAACTGCGCGTCAATAGCTTCAAGGGGCGGTATGATTTTTTCGGGTATAACGCCAGTCCTGCGTCCGCAAACATACGCTGTGGAAATCTGCACAAAAATCGCATTAGCCTTTTGGGCAAATTTTAAAAGCCGCATCGGTCCGAATGTGTTTAAATTCAGCGCTATATCAAGCTGTTCATCAAAGACGACTGTAGCGGCGCTGTTTATAACGACATCTATCTTTGAAGCCAGCGCGTTATATGTGGTATCGTCAATACCTAAATTTTCCAGAGTAAGATCGCCAGAAACAGCCTCAATCTTTTCGTCACAAAACGATTCAAAGTCGTCTCCATACTTTTCCCGCAGCCGGGTAAAAGCGCTGTTTTTTAAAATTTCCTCTTTTAATCTTTGCGACGGAGAAATAGTGGCTGAATTGTTTCCTTTTGTTTTAGGGCGAATCAGGAGGTAAATCTTGCCTGCTTCAGGCAATTCCCAGAGTATTTTCTCGGCAATTGCCTTTGCCAGAAAGCCGGTTGCGCCGGTAAGTAAAATGTTTTTGCCGGCGAAAAATTTCTTTATTGATAACTCTTCTCTCACACTATTAAACAAAGTCTAAATAACTAATATAACGGTATTTTAGAGTAAATGAAAATCATCAATAATTTCAAGAGTTGTTAACCATTGAAATTCATCCCAACATATTCATAAAAATATTATCCAATTAATCAAAAACAAAAAAATATCAATTTTGTAAATTTATAAAACAATGCTCGTCAGGATTTAGTGAGCAAGTTCAATAATGATATTTTTATTTATGTTAAGAGAATGACACGGGCATTATTTTTCTTATGCCTGGTTTTCCCCAAAGGATTGGTATATTTTTAATTAGATTCCGTTTTTAATTATTTTTGAGTTTTTTGAGGTGTTAAGGAATCTATTCAACGCGTTAAGGTAGGCTCGGGCGCTTGCTTCAATCACGTCGGTGCTTGCGCCTTTTCCGGGGATTAAGATTTTGTCGCCGAAATCAGCCTTTATTGTTACTTCGCCAATGGCATCTTTGCCCTGTGAGACGGCGCGGATATTGTATTCAACAAGGGCGCCCCTTAATTTAGTTATTCTGTCTATGGCTTTAAGAACGGCGTCAACAGGACCATCGCCGGTGCCTGCCTCCTGAAAAACCTGTGTAGCCTTGCCATCAATTTTCTTTAGCCTCACTGTCGCTGTTGGAATTGCGCCGGTTCCGCTTACGACATTGAGATAATCAAGCGTCCAGACCTGAGGCACTTCTGTAATCTGACCTTCAACGAGAGCAACCAGGTCGTCGTCATAAACAAACTTTTTCTTATCGCCGATATCTTTGAATTTTTGGAATATGCCATTTACTTCTGCATCAGTTAATTTATAGCCAAGTTGTTTTAACCTGGCTGCGATTGCGGCGCGTCCGCTGTGTTTTGTGAGCGGCAATTCGCTTTGTCCCCAGCCGACGTCTCTTGGATTCATAATTTCGTATGTTTCTCGTTTCTTCAAGATTCCATCTTGATGAATTCCAGCGGAGTGAGCAAATGCGTTTTCTCCGACAATTGCCTTGTTTCTCTGAACTATCAAACCGGACATCCTTGATACGAGTCGGGATGTTTTGACAATTTCTTTGGTATTTATGTCGGTGTATAAGCCTTTGAAGAAGTCGTTGCGCGTTTTGATTGCCATCACAATCTCCTCAAGCGACGCGTTGCCCGCGCGCTCACCGATTCCGTTTATTGTGCATTCAACCTGACGAGCCCCGTTTTTCACAGCTGCTAACGAATTTGCAACAGCCAATCCAAGGTCATTATGGCAATGAACGCTCAAAATAGCCTCCCCGGTTTGAAAAGCCTTTACTTCGGCAACTAACCTTGCTATGAGCGTTCCAAATTCATCAGGAATTGCATACCCGACAGTATCAGGTATATTGACGGTCGTCGCGCCTGCTTCAATAACCGCTTTGCAGACCTTGACAAGAAAATCCGGCTCTGTTCTTGAGGCGTCTTCTGGCGAGAACTCAACGTCCTGGACATAGGTGCGAGCCCGTTTAACACCTTCAACAGAAAGTCGCAATATTTCGTCTTGAGCCTTTCCGAGTTTGAACTCCCTATGAATCTTTGAAGTGGCGAGGAATACGTGAATCCGCGCGCGTTTCCCGGCCGGTTTTAAAGCCTCGCCGGCTGCGTCTATATCTTTGGGCACACACCGGGCAAGTCCGGCAATCCTGGGTCTTTTTATTTCTCTGGCAATGGTATTGACAGCTTTGAAGTCTCCTTCGCTGATTACCGGGAATCCTGCCTCAATGACATCAACACCAAGCCTCTCTAATTGCCTTGCTACTTCAAGTTTCTCTCTTAAATTCATTGACGCGCCCGGGCACTGTTCGCCATCGCGCAACGTTGTGTCAAATATTATTATTCTGCCTGTATTTTTCATATCTTATTTAGTTTTCAGGGCTTTAATCCACAAAGCCCATTTTTTAGACTTCGGTTAACGTCGTGGACAACGTTTTTTATTTATGTAACAATAAAAAAGCCCCACTGCCACGAGTGGCAGTGGGGCGGTAAAGACAACAAACCTAAACCCCGACTGCCACGCTACTCAGCAGCAGCGCGCCGCACAGTGACAGTCGCAGGTTGTAAATGTTAGCACACATAAAACAATATCTATCTACCATATCGGTAGCGCATTGTCAAACTTTAATTTTACTTCTTTATTTTGTTCAAAATTTCTTGAGCCTTTTTATGCGTCAACTGGTCAAACTTTTCATTCAATATTTTTTGAATTGCATCCTTCACTTCATCAGGATGTTTGGAAACAATCTTCTGGCTAACCGATATTATTGCCGCAGCAGCCTCGTCTTTCAACGATTGATTTGCAATAAATTCTGTGGCTAATTTCAACGAGTCAATTGTCGGACAATTCCCGGCTGCGGCGAGCACAAGCCGTTTTTCATCATCTCGTTCGGCAAGTGTCATTGCCTTGCGCAAATATTCTGATCTTTGTTCAGCAGCAATCTCTCCCTGGTCTATTAAGCGCACAAAACCCCGCAACGCAAGCACTTTAATTGTTGGGTTTTTTGTTGTGGAAGCAAGTTCAATCATATCTTTTAATCCGTTTACAGATTGCCATTGACTCAAAGAACGTGCTGCGGTTTCGCTTACCGCAGAATTTGGGTCACTCAGCCCCTGTTTTACGATTTGTAATGCTTTATCTGAAGGGGTCTGAACTAAAAGTCTCAATATTGAACACTTCGCGTCGGTCGTTGCGTTTGAATATCTGTCAATTAATATATTTGCGGCTGCATCTTTGTTTGTAGACCTATCGCAAATTGCGCTCACCGCTGATTCAGCGGCGTTTAATTCTTCTTTATCTGTTGACCTGACAAGTATATCAATCATATCCTTTAGGTGCGATTGATCGCCAATCGCGCCAACCGCCGTAATCGCAGCCATTCGGATCGTTTTATTTTGCGAATTTGCGGAAATTAAAAGAACTGGAATTGCTGACTGTATATTTCTTTCGCTTGCGATTTTGATTGCAACGATCTTCTCCTCATCGCCGCCGATTTTAATTGCATTGGCGATTGCTGATTCTGCGTCCTTTCCGCCTATTGTAATCAGGCAATTATAAGCCGCTTTTGCCGCATCTGTATTGCCTTTTGCCGCAACTTTCAATAACGCTGGCACAGCGGATTCATCGCCAATTTTGCTTATAACTTTAATGGCAGAAAGCTGTAATGTAGGGAGCGTTCTATCATCAGTTAACACCTTAATAGCGAGTGGTGCTACAGCAGGGTCTTTTCTATCGCCAATAGCCTCCAATAGTGCCGAAAGCCGATAAACATTCTGTTTGGACGATGCAGCGATTTTACTATACAGATCAATCAGCGCAGATGTAGTTTTTGGAGAATTGAATTCCCGTGCCACGCGCAAACCCACGGCAAACATACCATCGTCATCGCTTTTTAATTGGTCAATCAACAAAGAGAGACCATTGTCTCCGCGCGCAAGAATGGCGCCGCGCGTGGCTGCCATTTTGAGATGGCGCGGAATATCTGAGTTTCGGACAAAATCAAGCAATTGGACCGCGTCTGAATTTTTTCCGCTTGAATATAGCCGTTCCCCGCAAAGAATTGCTGAACAAACAAGGTCTTCTTTAAGAGCGCCTTGCGCTGAAGAAATTGCCTTTTTTAAAGCTTTGGCAGCCTCCGGGGTTCCAATTCTACCAAGAGCCGCGCCTGCCGCGCCGGCTACTTCCGGTTCCGAAGATTTAAGCAGATTTACCAGTTGTGGTGTGGCTGCGGCATCGCGTCTGACGCCAATTGAATTAATAACGCCGATTAAAAGCTTGCCCTGCAACTTTCCTAATGCAGAGCGAAATACTTCATCAACCAACGGCGAAGGGTTAGGTTCCAGAGCAAACCTTGCCATATGGTGCATCTGCGGGTCTTCAAGAAGTTTTGATAGGGCTGGAATTGATTCCTGATCGCCTATCACCGCAAGTCGCTTGCAAGCCACTACCTTTTCGTGCAGATTTGTGCTTGTTTGAATAATATCAAGCAGTTTCTTTTGTTCCCCTTTTTTGTTAACCTCGGCGCAGATGCCCGGGCATATTAAAGCCAATCCGACTATTATTCTCGCTATTCCGATTATAATTTTTGATTTCATAGCTTTCTTATTCACTTTTATGATTAATAATAAATTGGTTAGAAACTTGGTCCATTTTTAAGCCCTGTATGGTTCTCTGTAAGCGCGCGAGCGCATCCTGTTTGCCTCTTCGTCTGCGATAAACTCAACTTTTTCAGGGTCAAATTTTAGCTTTCTGTTCAATTGCCAGGCAATATAGGCTGCATGACAGGCAATGTGGCTCTGGCAAGAGACATCGGCATTTGCCGCTGGCTGACCGCGCGTTTTGACACAATCAAGGAAATTTCTTATGTGACTCATTGGACGCCCCACACTCTCTGTCAAAATCCTCCGCCCGCCTCTTAGAGATTCAGGTTCAAGTTTTATCTGTCCGCTATCGCCTGTTTCAACCCAACCGGCATCGCCTTCAAACCGAACGCTGCAGGTGCCCAAGCCGAGCCAGCCTTGCGAGCGCATCACCAGAGTTACTCCATTGGCGTATTTAGCGACAACACCATCCGGATTTGGCTCGTATTCAACGGGGGCTGTGTTGTCTGCGTCATTCGCCCATTGACACAAATCAACCGTGTGCGATCCCCATTCAAGTATCCCGCCGCCGTGAAAGTCAAAAAATCCACGCCAGCCGCCTCTAACATAATTTTTATTGAACGGTCGCCAGGGATTTGGACCGAGCCACTCGTCCCAGTTGACCTCTTCTTTTGGTGGAAGAGGTTCTTCGGGAAGCCAATCGTGGCTTGTGGCAGGATTTAATGTGTTTGCATGAACGGCGCGAAGTTTTCCGAGTTTGCCTTTTCTGGCAAGTTCAACAGCAAAAACGAAATTGCCTACACTTCTTCTTTGAGTGCCGGCTTGATACACTCGCGCGTAGCGCCTTATTGCATCCCTCAATTCAATGCTTTCCGCTATGGTCATTGAACACGGTTTTTCACAATACATATCTTTACCTGCTTTTGCGGCAAGAATAGAAGCAAGTGTGTGCCATCTGTCTCCAGTTGCTATGAGCAGAGCGTCAATGTCTTTTCTATCAAGCAACCGCCTGAAATCATCATAAACTACGCATTTATTGTCACCATAATGTGTGTCTACTAAATTTTTAACCGCATTTCTTCTGCTTAATTGAGCGTCTGCAACAGCCACAAACCGCACATCTGGCTCATGCAAGAAAATACGCAAATCGTCAGTGCCGCGCGGTCCAATCCCGAGTCCGCCCATAATTATTTTTTCATTGGGAGAAACCGCCCCGTCTCTGCCAAGCGTTGAGGAGGGGAGAATCTGAAATAAACCGTTAATTGTCACCCCGGAAATTAACAGGTTACGAATAAATCCACGTCTGCTTATGCCAGTCTTCATATTAAGGCTCTTAATCATATTTGATTTATTTAACAAAAGACGCTTTGATTCAAGATATTATTTAAAATTTTTCATATCCGAATTTATTAAATTCATCAAATAAAGAATGACAAAAATATTTTAAGACGTTCCTGTTCTCACTACTGTTAATTTTATGACCTCAATGGGCGGTGTAAGATTATGATTATCTTTTTGAAAAATTTCCCGCAATTATGAGTTGATTAGATATTGAAAGATATCCGGGGATTGAGTGACGGTTTTGATTGTTATTGAAAATGGAAAATCCAGAACTAATGCTTTAAGCCAAGTAAGATTGCGTTTGCTTTTCTTAATTTGTTAGAAATGTCTGTGGCGATATTACGCATAATAACCATTCCAAGATGTGGTTCGCGCTGTACAAGCTCGTTAAATGCGTCTCTTCTGACGACTAAAAGGATGCTCGGTTGAGTTGCGATTGCCATAGCCGTTCGCGGCGAGCCGTCAAGAAAAGCCTGTTCGCCGAAAATTTGTCCGTTGCCTATGGACGCTATTGGTTTTGAGTCTTCGGAAAGGCATATATCAATCTGACCTCGCATTACAATATATGCCTCGTCCCCTTTGTCGCCTTTGTTAAAAATTTGTTCCCCGGGTCTGAATAATTTCTGGGTAAAAAGACGCGCAACCTTGCGTAATTCGCCATCTCCTAATCCTTTAAAAATAGGTAGCGCCCGCAATAAATTAATTATTGCTACTCCGGTTTTTAAGTCCTGAAAATTCTGGTCTATTATCTTTACAATTTTTGAAGCGGTGTTTGTGAATTGATAAACTTCAGGGGTGTAAGACATATTCAGTTTTACCATTTTAACCACATCGCTTACACCGTTGCTAACGCGGAAAAATGCAGGAAAATAGGCACAGGGGATAAATCCAAGTTGTTCAGCGCATTTCAATAATCTTGGAGAAGTAGCCACAAAATCGGATTCCACATAGGCAGAGCTGTATTGTTGTTGAGCAATATTCAAAACCTGTTGCAACATAGCCCCCATTGATATGTCGTCGGTTGAAAAGCCATCAAGAATCCGAACGCACCTGTCAATCTCGTCAAAAAAGAACGCTATTCCGCTTACTATCTGGTTTCCGCGCTGTCCTATCAATGCCTGATATTGCGAGTTTGATGGCAAACGAAAAAGGCCAACTCCGCGATTTGATCCGGTGGAAATTTCAGGGATCGGATTAGTCTGCAACGATTGTGCCTTCCATAACTCAAAATCCTCTATGGATGCAGTATGGATTACAAGATCGCTCTGCAAAGGATAACCGGCAACGCCATCCCTCAACATCATTGGATTCACAATCCCAATACTTTCAAGCACAGTCTCTGCAAGTTCTCCAATCTGTGGCAAAGACTCAGATATTGTTGTGCGGGTAGACAAAACGTTTTCAACCTTCAATACATAAAATAAAAATCCTTTACGGGTTTGAATTGTATGTTTATATGGTTGAAATCCGACACAGATAAAACCACAGTTTTCAAACAATATCTGCTGGTCAATATCATAGCCCGGCACGCGCGCCACGACCAGCTGTTCCCTCTTAAAGGCAATCTCGCGGATTTTATTTATTAACAATTTTGCAGATTCATCGGAATAACTTCCGTGCCTGAAAAGTATTCTTCCGAGATTCATTACAGGATTGTTTACAAACTCAACTGGCTTTAAGATTGTGGCGCTCGCAAGCAATTTGTCGCCGGAGTCCACTACATAGGTCTCTTCGTCGTTCGCAGGGTCTAATAAAGATATTACATATTCAACATCATAAACCTGTTTAACTGGATAATCATTGCCTATTGATGTTTTTAAAAGTTCTATCCAGTTTTGGGCATCCGACGGTTTTGCTTCTCTGAATTGCACTTTTTTAATATATATCAAATTTTTATATTTTAATAAAGTTTTAAATTCAGCAGATTTAAAATAATTAGTTGCATATTATGAGACTCATTGTTTCCGAATTTAATTCAACAAATTTCATAAGGACTTTTTGAAATTTCATAATAATTTTGTTTTAGGAATAATTCTGTCATTTGATCAGCGCCTTTGAGGGTTTAATGTTAGGTTGTATTGGTGCCCGCGACAGGATTTGAACCTGTACGAGATAACTCACTAGAACCTGAATCTAGCGCGTCTGCCAATTCCGCCACGCGGGCACACGCAGAGTCAAACTATGACTACAATTATCTACTAAACATATATCAATAATTCAAGATTTTTCAACATTTTCGTATATAAATCGCGCAAGTATATTTCAAATTCAGAACCGATTGCTTCTATGTTCTACCATTGTCATATTCTGTTTTGCATATATATTATATGATGATAATTAGTACCGACTTTGTGGGATAAAAATTGATAAATATTTTAATCAAATACTTGACTAAATTTAAAAGTCGGGTTATTTGAAATAGCGATTTTTGGGAGCCAGTTTAGCTCAGTGGTAGAGCTACGGTTTTGTAAACCGTCGGTCCTCGGTTCGAATCCGAGAACTGGCTCCATTTTTTTACTTCCCCTGAGAAGATGCCAGCAACTCATTGACCTTCTTCATTACGGCAAACGCGTCGGCTACATATAACACATCTGCCTTGCCGCGTGCCCATCCGCAATTTGGATCAAGATTTATTGCCCGCCGTTCATTGATAAATCTCCAGCCGACGGTATGCGGCTCTTCGCCGTGACAGCAGGTTGCAAGCCCCTTCGGATGACGCGGGGAGGAACCTGTCTGTCCGATTTGATTCATATGGCTCAAAAACGGCAAAACCGCTTCTCCTTCCGAACCCATATCTACAAGAGATTTTGAACTTCCCAGAGACGCCCGTGTTAGCTGCAGAAAATCAAGAATTATTTTCTCTGCTTCTTCTAAATGAACCTTTCCATCTGCCTGTTTCTTGGTCCAACCCGCACCGGCAACAAAAAGAAGTTTAGCGTCAGGCCGAATAGTCTGCTGTTCAACAGGCGGTTCGCGCAAACCAATAACATTACAATTAATTTCTGTATTTGGGATTTGAACATCTATCAATTCAATCTGAACCTCCGCAGGTTCCGCGGTGAAAGCAGGGCAAACACCGGATTCAATCAGCAATGCCCATGGTCTGTGAGTTCGGTGAACAATACCCTCTATCCTTTGCCGATAAAACCAACGCGAGACCTTCAAAGTGCCCTCTTGAACAGTTATACCCGTGATGTGTGTATCTGTAATTCCATTAACCCTGAACATAGCCCCGGGCACAACCTTGTTCCACCTGATTGTTGCTGGTGCAATCACAAGCGACGGCTGGACTTTTTTCACTATCGTCTCTATCGCTAAAGAGTCGGTTGTATATCGCGCTGTAGAAAATTCTTCGCCTTCTATGCCCAAAAAAGCGGTTGCGCCGCAACGGGCAATATTTTTTGCAACCTCTTTGATATTGTTGCCAACAATTCCCACGACAACTTCAAGTCCATTCTGAAACTGATTTTTCAGCGATTGTCCAACTGTGATAACTTCAAGTGCCTGTTTGCAGAGCCTGCCATCATCGGTGTGTAATAAAATTAGCAATTTTTCCATATACAACCTCCATATAGTTATTGTCTGATCCATTCAACTATTTCACGCGCAATTTCCTCCACTTCGGAATCCTTGACAATTCGTGTCTG
>JBAMMJ010000247.1:13741-16145 GCA_039793825.1 Verrucomicrobiota bacterium
GTCTGTCGTTCTTGTTTTGGCAATTGAACCGAATCAAAAATCAAGTTTTTGTTTTCCAATTTCATCGGCTTTGCCTTTTGAAGCGATGGCATAATAGTTCTCATATTCATCATACCGATTTGAGGATTGTTCTTTGGTTCCGGGAGATTTCCGGTTGCCCAGCCAATAATTGCAGGTGGTTTTGAGCAGCGAGATATCTGGTGTTTGCCTTCTGAAATCCTCTCATAAACGTCAAAACTGCCATCTTCATTAATCTTTATTTCGTCAACACCCTGGAATTGATTTCGGATACCGAGCAGTTCGCCTACGATTTGCAATGTAACACCCGCTCCTCGCGAAGCCGACTCCCAACCGCCAAAAATAAACAGCCGCTCACGGTCAAGGTTGGGTATTGATTTAATCATCTCGGCAAGCAATGCTGCGCATTCATACGAATCAGTAAAACCATTAGCCTGGCAGTCTATAGCTAAAAGCTCAAACTGCGCCTTTTGCGCTATACTCATCATAACCTGTTGAAGCTTTGCCTTCGGAGCAATACTTGCAAGCCAGACCTTGCTTCCGGGCTTTTCTGCAGCAAGATGAGCGGCTTCATACAGAGAATGTGCTGCCCACGTGTCTAAAACCGCTGGCAACATCATCTCATTCTTTAATGCGGGAAGACCCGATACCTGAACCGGTTCAAGCGCTTGCAACGGATCAGGCACTATCCCGGCGCAAACCACAATTTGATAACCATTACTCATAGACAATAATTGCCGTCATATTTGTTTTGAATTGTCAAAAACAAAATTTTAAAAATTAAAAATCTTGATTTTAATAAGTCTCAATCCATACTATATAACCATTGGTATAATGCCCGAAAAATTAAAAATTCTTTTGCTTGATGACGACGAGGACTTACTGGCTTTATATAAGGGGCTTTTAAACAATCTCCCTTCCAAGCCAGAAGTCTATACAACTACAAATGGCGCCCGAGCGGTGGCAATGCTTGACGCCGAACCATTTTCTCTGCTTATCACAGATTTGCAAATGCCACAGATGGACGGTTTTCAAGTTCTCACATTGGTAAGACGACGATTCCCAAACCTGAAGATTGTTGCAATAACCGCTGTCCTTGACGAACAGTACCGCAACCGCGCCTACGCGTTAGGAGTCGATCTGTGCTGGCAAAAACCTACTTCCGAACAAGAAACAAAGCTGTTTTTAGAATGTATAGAGGGACTTATTTCCTATGAGTCAGACGAAGGATTTCGCGGCATTCAAAGCAAAAACCTGGTTGACCTGATCCAGATTGAATGCCTTTGCAGAAATTCCACAACTTTAAAGGTAATCAGCGGCGAAATAGAAGGAAAGATATTCATTCTACAGGGCGAAATCATAGACGCGGAAATCGGAGATTTACGAGGGGAAATCGCTTTCAAAAAGATTATTTCCCTTAAAAAAGGGAGTTTCCATTACCTGCCTCCGGAACCAGATAGGGAACGCAAGATTTTTTCATCCTATAATGGACTTCTCCTTGACGCGGCTCAAACAATTGACGAAGTGAAAGCAACGGATAAAACAGATTTGCCAGACGCCTCTGAGGTTGGTGATAGAACACCATTGGAAAATCCAGTAACAGCAATATCAAAAACAGAAGGTGTAGAATTTGTTTTTGAATCGGATGAAACCGCTACGCAACCTCAGGATTTTTATGGATTAGATGACCCCGCCGCTTTTCACAACTGGGCTGTAAACACAATAAAGTTCTGGAAAGATTTTGGTCAGAATCTTGCGATCGGAGACTTAAAGGAAATTATCGGCTCCGGGCGACAATGCAAGGTTGTATTGAGGACAAAAGAAAATAAAATATTGTGCGTCGGGTTATCTCCAACTGTGACAAATGAGATATTACCAGATTTAATGAAAAAAATTTATTCGCTATGGGCTTAATCAAACGAAAACCTTCAATGGAAACCATAACCTGGGAAATAAAAGCGGGAAGCTTTAATGTGGATGCAAACGGCAAAATCCTTTCGTCCACACTCCCAAGTTCTGTCCCTGAAGACGTTATCAAAAAAATAACCGAAGGCATTCTCGGATACTTTTACGGCGCAAACAAGATTGGTCTTTTTAATGATGAGGTTAATATATCGTTTCCAACATTAAAAATATTTGCCCGCAAAATGCGGGGCGGCGCGCTAATCAGGATTTCCCCCGTTAATCCCAGATAAAAAATATATTGACTATGAAAACAAAAAAAATTGATGAATTGATTTCTCAACTTGAAGTTTACATTGAAAATTGGAAACAAATTTATTACTTCATAAACCTTGTCAGGGATAGGCGAGCGCAAGATAAAAAACAATTCTCACTTGAAGAAGAAAATCAGTTTCTTGACGTTAAAAGCCTCATCGCCCAGCAA
>JBAMMJ010000247.1:16180-17493 GCA_039793825.1 Verrucomicrobiota bacterium
TGCCTATTTTGCCGATGGGGTGCAACCAATTGATAAAGAAGAAATTTTTAATGTCATAACTCCTCTATCGTCATTACGGGTAATTTCTGAAATAAACGAAGGAACCTTACGCGGGATTGAAAACCAATGGCACAAAATTTTCATTCAACTCCAATCTCTACTCGGTCAATTAAAGGTTCAGCGTCAACAAACAGGGATAAAATCCTTCTTCTCGTTCTTCTCAAAAAACAAGTGAACAGATTGAATCGTTCAAGTAATTGAATAATTAACCTGGCTTCTGGTATTTCTATAAATTAATAAAAAATTAAAACCGTAACGTCAAAACTTCAAAATTTAGAGAGAACTGACACTAATCGTAGAAATAATGAGAAAAGTTATTTTTGATAATCAGTTTTAAGGTGTTAAATGGAGCAGATGACACACACGATATTAATTTTTTAAATCAATCAAGTTTATAACAGAACAGATTGTGTCTCAATATGTTAAAACGGAAATGAACCTATAGAAGCTATTATTGGAAAGCGCATCGCCACATTTTCTAGATTTTAAATGATACAATTTTTGTTTATTTAAATAACAATTTTTGGTAATATGAAAAATATGAATAACAACTGCGCAGATAATGAATCTGTATTTAAAAGCCAGAAAGTATCCGTTAACTTTTCTTCTCCAGTGCAATTTTCAGTTCCAATTCCTGAGAATGAACCGCAGCGCGTAGCCGAATTGGAAAAATACAAAATACTTGATACCCCTCCGGAACAAGTTTTTGACGATATTACCCGCCTTGCTTCTATTATTTGTAATGCGCCAATTGCGATGATATCGTTAGTTGCGCCACACCGTCAATGGTTCAAATCAAAGATTGGCGTTTCAATAAATGAAACAAGACGTGACCTTTCTTTTTGCGCGCACGCGATTATGGGACGCGATTTGTTCATTGTAAAAGACGCATTGCAGGACCCGAGATTTTGTAAAAATCCTTTTGTTTTATATGAGCCTTATATAAGGTTTTACGCGGCGATGCCGCTGGTAACTGCAAATGATTGTGCCCTTGGAACATTATGCGTTATTGACAGGGTTCCAAGAGAGTTGACGCAAGACCAGATTGAAGCCCTTCGTTTGCTTGGTCGCATTGTTATGCATCAATTAGAGGCGCGACGAAAGTATTTTGATTTTCAGAAAGAGAGTTAAAGGATGGAGGTGAGCCATAATTTGTTTTTTCATTTTTGAAATGGCACGTTCTTTGCTATACCAAAATTAATCACGGCGGTGGGCGTTAGGCGATTAGTGGACCGCTGGTGAAATTGTAATAG
>JBAMMJ010000248.1:0-2981 GCA_039793825.1 Verrucomicrobiota bacterium
AATTATTCGGAATTGAGGCAAGCAGACGCGCTCGGAGTTTGCGGACTGCTATTCCGGCACAAATGCCAGCTACTCAAACTAATCCACCGCAGGAAAGTATTTCCACTCAATCCCCCGATAAATTGCAATCAGCTCAACAACCGATAAACGACAACTCAAAACCCGGTTAACAGGCTGCGGTTTGATAAGTCCATAAGAAAATATCTGGCTTCACTCTACCTGTAGCTCATACCATAAAGTTTGCCATTTAGGACCTATTGAAAATTGAAGAGCCCCATTCACAAAATTCACCGGCACCTGCTGTTTCCTGTTTCCTCTTTCATCCAACGCCCAAACCGTAACTTTCTCCGAACCAGTTTTAACAGCGTTTATTTTTGCCGCAATCCCTTCAACGAGAGATGGTGCCGTCCCCCAATTTCGCCCAACACTTGATTTTTCCGCATTTTTCCATTTCATACCCGTGTTCTGGGCATAACCTGTCGCGGTTAAAAGCCATTTTTGAACTCCCTTCCCTCCCTGAACTGAAACACGTGTAAAGGTTATGGCAGACCATCCATTTTGCATATTTTCACCGGGCTCAATGCTAAACTCGCCAAGGTCAAACCTCCTACCAGCCCCATAACCAATAACAGCCTTACTTCGGGGAGTATTAAACGTGACAATACCACGATTGGGAATGGATAAATCCCAGATCAATTCGCCTGTATCTGACACAAATCTGTTCGTGCTGATTTTAACTCTATCAGGTGGTATAGCGCCTGCAGGTGTTTTTATTCCTTCTGTTAAAAGCGCAACCTTATGTATAAGAGCAAGTTCAGGCTGAATTCCGACTGATCCGCCGTCAACAAGCCGCCACGATTGCGCCTTTCTGAGTAAATCCAGTTCAACCGAAAACGGTAGTTGCGCCACAACAAGTTGATTGGCAGGCTTGACATCGTTTCTCAGGAAAAGCGCCGATGCAGGAACCACAGAAACCATTTTTGTCGGGTGCTGGTCAATATCAAAGAAACCGTTTATCTTTCGCGAATCCCATCCCTGCGGTCTTGTATGCGCATAGGAATAAACATAAATTGCGTCCCAATCCTGAAGCGAAGCGTATGCGGCTAACAACAGAAACCCTTCGCTTGAAAATGTATTTGGCGCCGGGTGATTGTATTCTGTGCAGGCGTGCGGTTTTCCATAAATCCGTTTCAATGCGAGCCCCGGAAGCGTCCCGCCCCTCTCATTTACCATAGTGCGGTTTTCAACAATCCAGTTTTCAGAATCCCACGGACGTCCCGGAAAACGGGGATGCTGCCAATAGGAATGAGTATCCACCCAGTCCATTTTAGCCATCAAATTCGGCGGGGCGCATCCAACAATAGTCCCCGTCACAAGCGCCTGCACTTTAAGCTCGTTTTTAATAAACTTATAAAGGCTCTGCCAGTAGTTGTCTTCGGTTTGACTCAAAAACTCCATCCAATCAAGTTGCGCAGGTTTAGTCCGTTTACTAAAAATTGATTTTGTGAAATAAGGCACTGAAGCCGATTCAATTGATTCTGCTTCGCCAAGCCCAAGAATACCACCCGGCTTAAGAGAAACAGCGGCAAAACTCACCTTTCCACTACTGCCAAAATTGCTGAAACCGATCCTGCACCGGTCATCTGTTTTGTTTGCGACAAATGTGAAAGTGAATTGAGCCCAGTTGGTTGAAATCCGAACCGACGTCGCAAGCCCCATATTCGCCCACGGGTCGTGAGCCTGTGTCGCGCTAACTGCAATTTGACGCGGCTGGCTCGCCTTTGCGTAAAAGGATAACGTGTATGACTGACCATCCTTGAACTGTATCTGGTTTTGATTCAATTGGATGTGCCATCCTTCAACTCCCGGATTAACAATTTCAATCTCAATGGATTTACCGCCCGGAAAAATTGTACTTGCTTGCACAGGAAAATCATCAACAATCTTAACCGCTGCTTTTGCGCCGCTATGTTGCTCAATTGTCCAGTTATTTAATCCGTTTTCAAATGAATTATTCTTCAACATTTCCGAACCAAGCGGCATTTCGCCTTTGCTCCAGGATTGTCTCAATGAAGCAGTAGTCTTGTATTTTTTCTTTAGCCACTGATTCCATTGCGACTTTAATTCGTTCAAAAAGACCTCTGGCAAATTATCCACATTGTTACCAAGCCAGGAATGAATTAGTCCCTGCTCGTTGTTAATCTCCACGAACGCAACCGCCGGGTCTTCAGCATAGGTCAGTTTTGTAAATGGATTTCGGTGAGTCAAAAGTTTTCGCGCATACTCTTTTTGCAGTTCCAAATGTTTCGGATGGAAAAATCCGACAATATGGCGGTCTTTCCATTCCAATTTTTCAATCTCAGGCGGCAGACCGTCCGCAGCGTTGAATCGTCGTCCAACAAGAAGATTTAGATTTGCGTAAACACCACGCGATTTAAGTTCATTTATAAAAAAATCCAACCTTTCCAGCGCCTGAGAAGAGAGCTCGCCTGACTGCTTTGTATTCGGGTCGCATATCCCATTTGGCCAGGCCCCGGTATCCATATGATGAAACCGAACTACATTTATGCCAAATTTTGCAAGACGACCGGCAACCCTGGCAGCGTCATTTGTTTCTGGCATTCCCCCTGAAAAACTCATATTAACACCGAAAAATCTTATACGGTTTTTCCCGGCGTAAAAATGACCATCCTTGCCAACAGTTATATATCCATCCTTGCCTGCTGGCTTTGAAAAACTGAACGACGAAATTTCGGTTATTATATTTGGGGTAGAATCATCCCACGGGAGAACAAAAGGAAAAAGTTGCTGTTCATCTAAAGAAACCTGTTGCGCGATTAAACTCTGCGCGACAGCAAAAACGCCGATAAGGAACAATTTGATTCTCTTCATATAATCAGATTTTTACAATTTTTCCACTTATGACAAGCGAAGAAAAAATCTGATATATAAAACCTACATCATAGAGATAATTCAAATAC
>JBAMMJ010000248.1:2991-5938 GCA_039793825.1 Verrucomicrobiota bacterium
ACCAATCTGATACTGATCAACACCCTTTGTTCAGTTATAAGGTTTAGCAAATCTATTGATTATACTGAAACTTTTGGTTTTTGCGCGCGCACGTATCTATCTATTGAACGGGCGCATTTTTTGCCATCGCCCATCGCCAGAATAACGGTAGCGGCGCCCCGGATGATATCGCCACCTGCAAACACACCGGGTAGGTTTGTCATCCCATTTGCATCAACCTCTATATAACCTTTTTTGTTAACTTTTAGCTCTGGACAGGTGGAGGTAAGAAGCGGATTTGCGCGTGTGCCGATTGCCACAATTACCACGTCGCAATCAAGTATAAATTCTGAACCGGGTATAGGCACCGGACTTCTTCTGCCAGAGGTATCAGGCTCTCCGAGTCTCATCCTCTGACACCGCAACGCCTTGACCCAGTTTTTCTCATCGCCAATTATCTGGAGTGGGGCGGCGAGAAACTCAAATTGAATTCCTTCTTCTTCAGCATGATGAATCTCTTCCACGCGCGCCGGCATCTCGGCTCTGGTTCTCCTATAAACAATAATTGATTGTTCCGCGCCCATTCGTTTGGCAGTTCTGGCAGCATCCATTGCCACATTGCCGCCGCCAATCACAGCGACTTTTTTAGCCTGAATAACTGGAGTTGGCGATTTTGGAAATTCATAAGCCCGCATAAGATTTACGCGGGTAAGATATTCATTTGCTGAATAAACGCCTTTCAAATTCTCGCCCGGTATGTCCATAAATATTGGCAATCCGGCGCCGTTGGCTATAAAGACAGCGTCAAACCGTTCTCTCAACTCGTTTAATGTGTAAGTTCTGCCGATAACCACGTTGCATTCTATTTTAACCCCCAGCGATTTGAGCCTGTTAACCTCTTCGGTCACTATTTTTTTAGGCAGCCTGAACTCGGGAATTCCATAAACGAGCACTCCGCCGGGCTGATTAAGCGCTTCATAAATTGTCACATCGTGTCCAAGCCTCGCCAGCTCGCCAGCGGCTGTCAAACCAGCAGGTCCTGAACCAACAATAGCAACCCTATACCCGCTCGGCAGAGCTTTCTCTTCTTTTACTTTATCGGAATTGTTATAATACCAGTCTGCCACATATCTCTCAAGATATCCGATTGCCACTGGCGCTCCCTTCAATCCCCTGATACAAACAACCTCACATTGTGTCTCCTGCGGACAGACCCGTCCGGTTATTGCCGGCAAAGCGTTATCAGCAAGCAGACTTTCCGCCGCGGCAGCAAGATTTCCTTCGCTAACATATTTGATAAATCGCGGTATATTCACCATAACCGGACAACCCGGGATACATTTTGCCTCTCTGCATTGCAGACAACGTTGAGCCTCTAATATTGCAAGATGCTCCGTCAAACCCAGATTTACTTCGTTGAAATTCCGATTTCTAGCTTGCGGGTCCTGTTCCGGCATCTTCTGCCGGTCAATCTGAAGCCGTTCTTTTGTTGAAATTGCTTTCTTAAATCCGTTAGTTTCCATAAAAAAATGAGGATTAATGTTTATTCAGTCCAATCTTACATTCCTCTTCAAATTCCTTTAACGCCTGCTGCTCATAAGGACGATAAGTGGAAAGCCTGTCCATCAAAAGATTATAATCAACCAGATGCCCGTCAAATTCAGGTCCGTCAACACAGGCAAATTTGGTCTGCCCGCCGACGCTCACCCTGCAACCGCCGCACATTCCCGTGCCATCAACCATAATTGGATTGAGCGAAACAATAGTTTTTATCTTTAGTGGACGCGTTAATTCTGCGACAGCTCGCATCATAGGAACCGGACCAACAGCGTAAACAATATCTATGCCGTCGCGTTCTATCAACTCTTTTACAGCATCGGTCACAAAACCCTTTCGTCCATAACTGCCGTCATCAGTGCAAACAACAACTTCCCCAAGTCTGGAAAGTTCTTCTTCAAAAATGACCCACTCGCGAGAACGCCCACCAATAACGCTTATCACTTTAACGCCGTTCTGTTTTAACCCGCAGGCTATCGGATGAACCACAGCCGTCCCTACACCGCCACCAACGCATAAAGCCGTTCCAGACTCTATCAGCTCAGTCGGCTTGCCCAACGGTCCGGCTATATCAAGAATTGATTCACCAACATTCATTGACACCAATTCTATAGTTGAACGCCCAACAGCCTGGATCACAAGCGCTATCGTTCCTTGACCAACATTCGCATCGGCTATCGTAAGTGGAATCCGCTCCGATTTCTCTTTAGCCCTGACAATAACAAATTGTCCCGGCTTCCGTATCTCGGCTATTCTCTCCGCTATAACATCAAGTCGGGTTACATTCGGACTCAACTGACGCTTTTTAACAATTAAGTGCATCTGTATCCCAGAATTTAAATCATTCAATATACTAATAAAATCTATTTAAGTTTCTATCAAAACAAGCAAAATACAAAAACAAACGGGTTTTCTTCAAGTGTTAATTTGTTTTTATTACAAATAATCAACCTAATAACCTTCTTATCTTGGATGAAATATAAAAAAATATTTGACACTACTTGACAGTGTAATATTTATATCTTATATTTGTTTTAGAAATATGAAAAAAACCTTTAGCCTTACAGAGCTGGCTGCGGCAGTCAATGTGCCTGAAAGAACGATCAGGTTTTACATTACAAAAGGGCTATTGCCGCCTCCGGTTTCAAGAGGGCGAAAGGCTTACTATTCCGATGAACACAAACAAATCATATCACAGATTAAAGATTTGCAGTCCAGAGGGCTTACGCTCTCTGAAATTGCCGGCTACCTTGCAATCAGCAGGCAGAGGGAAACATCAAGCATAGAAAAGCCGACAGGTTATTATCTGTCAAAAAACGAATGCATCGGGCGAAATTTGAAAGAATTAAGTCCGATTCCGGAAATTTCTACCTGGTATGTTTACAAAATAGGGGATGACATAAATGTCCAC
>JBAMMJ010000248.1:5948-17415 GCA_039793825.1 Verrucomicrobiota bacterium
TGTCCACATTAAATCAGGGGTCAGCGCCTGGCGTATAAGGAAAATCATAAACGTGTTAAAAACTATAACAGAGGAGCAAATATGAATACCGAAACAACAAATTCGTTCACAATAATATCACAAGATACTGGCAGGGAAATAGAGCTCTCTATGCAGAGCCTATTTCTTACGGGTAAAATTATCCCGGTTGGCGCAAAATTGATAGTTGAACACAAGTTCGTATGTGCGGAGGACAATCCAATTGAAGTTGTGTATTCGTTTGGGCTTCCAAGAAACTCAACTTTAAGAAGGTTCAAAGTCAAAAGCCAGAACTTCGTTGTTGAATCCAGATTAGAGAATAGAAATAAGGTAAGAAGAATCTATGAAAAGGCAATTAAAGAAGGTCATCTTGCTGTTCAGGCTCAACGATACAGAGATGGCATAGTGAATCTAACAGTCGGCAATATCCTTCCAGAGGAAGAAGTTAGGGTTTACCTGGAAATTCTTGCCGGTGTTGACATACGCGATGACGGTTTCAGATTCCGATTTCCGTTCACGCTCGCTCCCTGCTATCACAGCCTTGCAAGGGTATGCGAAACCGAACCGGGCACAGGCGAAATAGAGTTGCCAGAAGATCAATTCGGAGATGTTTTTCTTCCCGTCTATAAAAAAGACCCCAACGGATTACATACCATCGGATTTAACATTGCCGTTGAGATGCCTGAGGATATTTCTGAAATTAATTCCCCTTCTCATCCTATAAAAATCGGCAATGTCAAACCAAATATAGCAAATATTGCGCTCTCCACTGAAAAGGATATCCCTAACAGAGATTTAGTCGTTGATGTCAGGACAAAAAATCCGATAATGTGCGCCGCCTGTGATAAAAATTCAAATGGCAAAACCTATTTTTACGCTATTTATCCTTCAACCATTTTTGAAAAAAACGACAATAAAAAGGCAGCAGCTAATGTCGTATTTGTAATAGACCGTTCCGGTTCAATGGAAGGCACGCCCATAGACCAGGCAAAAAGAGCGGCAAAAGCCTGTCTAACTGCTTTAGACCCGGAAGACAGGTTCACCGTCATTGCCTTTGATGATTCTATTGAGACATTAAGCAACGTTCTTATTGCTGCAGATAAAGACAACGTCCATAAAGCCTTTGCATTTATTGAAGGAATATATGCACGAGGAGGAACCGAACTTGGCTCTGCAATCATACAAGCCAATGAGATCTTAAAATCTTCAAAGGTCAGTGGCGGAACTATTTTTGTTATAACCGACGGACAGGTATATGCAACAGAAGACATTATAAGAACCGCAAAACACCAAAACTCCCGGTTATATTGTCTCGGGATCGGAAGCGCAAGTCAGGATAGATTTATCGATCAGCTTGCCTCGGAGACCGGCGGTAACAGTGTCTTTATTACACCCCGCGAAAGGATAGAAGAAGAGGCGCTGAAATTGTTTGATGGGGTTAAATCGCATCTGGGCGAAATTATAAATTATAAATTCAACAGTTGTGGAAAAATAGATATTGAACCAGATTTCAAAGGAATAATCTTTTCTGGAAAACCCATCGTCATTTTCGGGGAAACTTCTGAACCACCAAACGGCTCTATTGAATTGAGTATTTCAAAAAATGGAAAATCATTTGTAAAGACATTGCCTTTAAAATCAGAGGTGAAGGAGCGTGAAAACTTAATAAAACTTTTAAGAGGGGCAAGAATAATTGATTCTATTGAGAGCCAACTTGGCGCCATTGGGGTCAATGCCATAGAGGAGACGGAGGCATCAGATAGATTGGCAAAAGAAAGCAAAAAATATCAGCTTGCAAGCAGAGTTATGGGGCTCGTGGCTGTAATAAAAAGGACAAATAATAATTATCAAGGTCTGCCAAAAACAAGAGTTGTGCCAGTAGGTATGCCAGAAGATGTCCAATGGGATGCATATTTTTATCAAAAAAATGCACCGGTTATGAATTACTCTATTCCTATGAAAATGGATAATACAAAAAAGGTAACACCTATTAAAATGTATCATTCGTGTTGTATTGAATCACCAAAATTACTATCGGCTGATCGAGACATTTACTCAGATAAAGCGAATACAATAGACCATTTATTCGATCTTGTTTCCAAAATTGAACCCGACGGCGGTATGCCCGGAGATGACTTTGAAGAGCGCATCAAAAAGACAATTCTGGCGCTCTTTGAAATATTAGACAATGGAAAATACGCGGAAACAGGCGTTTTGAGACTCCACGTAAGAAAAATGTTGCGATTTCTTAAACAATACGAAACCAATCACCCGATAATCACACGGGTTATTTACATTGCAGAGTCAGGTCTACCGGTGCCTGTCGGCTGGAAGAATATTGACACAACCGACCGCTTCTATGAACAGCTTGAAATGATACTTAATGGTGTATGAAGGATTAATACAGGATTGACTCTCAATTGAGTGTCTTCCTGACGCCAGGGAGGAAGCCGGCGCTTGTTTTGGATTGTGATACGCAATCAAATGGGCGCCGGCTTAACAATTATAGTCAAATTAAGTTAAATCTCGCTGTTGAAATTATATTCTCCTGAACCAACCTCAAACACGGCGTAATTGTTTTCCATTCGCACGAATTTTACACCTTTTGCCCTGTCAATCGGTTTATTACCCTCCTTCACAGAAGCCGCGTTTTTGGCAGGAACATATACAAGGGCTGTGGTGTTTCCGGGAATCTGAACTGATAGGTTAAATTTGGTTCCATAAATCTTCCAGCTGCTTGCAATAACGCCGCGAATAGATTTATAGGTTGCTTTAACCGAATTGAAATCAACATTTTTTGGCGGCAATAACGGGCGGATAACAATTTGTTTGAATCCGGGCTCAAGGGTGTCAATTCCAGCCGCTCTGGTGAACAACCATTCGCCAACGCAGCCGAGCCAGTAGTGGTTAAACGAGTTCATACCCGGGTCCTGGAATCCTTTTTCCGGTGTCCAGCCATCCCATCTTTCCCACATAGTCGTTGAGCCCCAGATTACCTGCTGCAACCACGAAGGATAGGTTTTGTTTAACACAAGTTTGTATGCCAATTCAGGATGCCCGGCTTTTTCCAACGCAAACAAAACCACAGGCGTTCCGAGAAAACCTGTGGCGAGGTGACCTTTTTGCTTATTAATTTCTTCAACGAATTTTGCAGCAACGCGTTCTTTCATAGACTCCGGAACAAGGTCAAGTCCAAAGGCAAGCGCGTAGAGTGTTTGTCCTGTTTGACCTTTGCTATCAATGATAGAACCGTCTTCTTTAATGAAGGTTTTCTGGAATGTTTCTTTAATATTTTTCGCAAGATTCAGATATTTCTCCCTATCTTCGGTTTTACCCAGAGCATCTGCAATTTTGCTCATCAACGTTGCTGAATAATAGTAGTAGGCGGTGCCGATGGCGTCGGAGTGTTGCGGACCTGCCAATCGCAACCAATCGCCATAGGCGCCGGTGCCACGGATAAAATTCTTGCTTGTCCTTTCAAGGTAATCCATATACCTGAGAAGAGCCCTGTAATGCTGTTGTAAAACCCGTCTGTCGCCATACATTTCATACATTCTCCAATTACAGACAAGTCCTGAATCAGACCAACCGGTATTGCCAAAACCTACAATTTTTATATAAGGCGCCACATCGCCGAAAGCCCCCTGGTCGTTTTGTGAATCCACGCACAAATCGGTTAACCATTTCGTGAAGAAAGCCGGAGCGTCCATATTCAAACAGGCGGTCTTCATAAACACCTGAGCATCGCCCGTCCATCCGGCTCGTTCATCCCGTTGAGGACAATCTGTCGGAACATCAAGAAAATTGCCTGCCTGTCCCCAGAAGATGTTTTTTACAAGCTTGTTCACAAGCGGGTCTGAACATTCAAAAGTTCCAGTCTGTTCGAGTCCGCTATAGACGACTATTCCGGTAATATCCGAAGGCGACGGCTTATAATTTAGCCCCGTGACTTCCACATATCTGAATCCATGGAATGTGAAATAAGGTTCATAATAACGTTTTGATTTTCCAGCAAGGAAATAAGTATCTGTGGCTTTTGCAGAACGCAAATTTGTTGTATAAACCGTGCCGTCCGGGTTCAACATTTCAGCATGCCGCACGACTACCTTTTGTCCGGGCTCGCCCTGAGCCGCCAATCTCACCCATCCAACCATATTTTGTCCCAGGTCAAACACATAAACGCCCGGTTTTGGTTCTGTGACTGAGATGGCTTTGAGTTCTTTCATTCTGCGGATTGGATGCCCCGGATGGGCTTCAAGATTTGCAACCCCATCAACCACCGGGGCTGCCCATCCAGAATCATTGAATTTCGGCGAGTCCCAACCCGGCATTTCTAACCGCGCATCATAAGTGCAGCCCATTAAAAGGTCGGCTTCAAGTATTGGACCGGTGGTAGATTTCCATGTTGAATCGGTTGCAATTATATCCTGCGTTTCATCGGCATAATCAATCTGAAGTTGAATTAAAAGATGAGGATATTGACCGTAGTAATTGCGTTTTCCCGTAAATGCAAGGTACCCTGAATACCAACCATCGCCGACGATTGCGCCTATTACATTTTCACCTTTTTTCATTTTATCGGTTAAATCATACGCAAAGTAATGGACTCGTTTGGAGTAATCAGTCCATCCGGGACTCAAAACATCGTCTGCTACCGCACTACCGTTAAAATGAAACTCATACACCCCAAGAGCGGACACGAACGCGATGGCGCGTTTAACCGGTTTTTCAACTGTGAAACTCTTTCTGAAAAACGGCGCCGGCATAACCTTAACCACATTGAGCTTTATCTCGCCCCAGGGCTGGTCGCCAAATTTTGCGATAACCTTAGCCGGTTTCCAGATGGAAGTGTCAAAATCCAGCGCCTGCCATTTGCCTTCATTTCTCTTCCTTACGCTTAACCACGAATCATCAATCTGAATCACCTGCGTTTGCTTTCCGCCATCGTAGATCAAAATAAGCTTGCCAATTAAACCTGCCGGTGATGGCGCGTTTCCGGCATTATTTGCCCTGATTGCCAGAATGTTCTTACCCGCCTTTAGTTGTCCTGTAATGTCAAAAGAATATAAGTTTTTCCAGCTGGTGCCGTTGCCTATCTCCTTCTCGTTCACAAATAAGGCAAAACCATCATCCGCTGTTAATACAAATTGAGCCTTTTCAACCTTGCTGCCCTGCGGAATTTCAATGATTTTCCTGAAATACACATTTCCGACCGGTTCATTGCCGCCTGTTGCGTCGTTTGCCCAGACCCAGCGACAATCATTCAGATTTGAGAGTTTTTCAACCTGCGCGCCGATCGGGTCTTTTGCGCCGGTGGACTGGTTGTATGAATGCATAATCCATTGAGCCTTTAAGTCCGATGGTTTTAGAATTCCCATCGTCCAGCGACCCGGCTTGCTATAGGCTGATACGTTGCCGTAATTATCCCAGATTCTAACCTTCCAGAAACAATCCTGAACAGACTTAAGCGGTTTACCGGTGTATTCAATGTGAGTAGAGTCGCCCGATTCCACCTTTCCTGTATCCCATAAATCGCCAATATCGCGGTTTAAATTCTGCAAACTGCTCGCAACCAGTATCTGATATGCGGTCTGGTAAACACCGCGCAGCGATGAATCCTCAACTTCAATTACCCAGCTCAATCGCGGTTTCTGGTTTTCAGTGATTACGATCGGATTTGCTCTCTTTCCATCCTGTGAATCTATCTGGCATTGCAGGTATTCGCATCGCAGCCCGGAAACCTTTACTTTTGACACGGTTGCGGCAGGCAGCTGTGGATTTATGACCAATAGTGTGATTGTCGCAATAATTAATTTTATATAATGATTAATTTTCATAAGCATATTTAATCTAATATTGATTCAAGAATGAATTACAGCAATCTGTTTAGTCAATCAAAAACAGATTTTGCTATTCGTTAAAAATTAACACCTTTTACCAGAACCTGAACAACACCGGCAAAATGTTGTGACTGTGCAGTTGTTCAATAATTTCTAACGTCGGATACGCAAACACAAACCAGATCCCATCAAGGAACGCTCGGCGGTATAAACGAGTGTCAAAAACATACTTCTCCGGCTCATTATATAGTTTAAAATTTGGGAGAAATCTCGGAACACGTTGGCAGTAGTCCTCAAATTGTTTGCCATATATTTCTTTTAGTTTTTCTTCCTCTTTCAAGATTACACTCGGATAAAACAAAGCAAAACCAATCAAAACAAGCACGACAAAAGTGAACATCTCGGTTTCCAGCGCAATCCCCAGAATCGCAATAAAACTAAAAAAATAAAGCGGATTCCGACTGATTGAATACGGTCCGGTAGTAACAAGGCTTGTCGTCTTATATCCGGATATAAAAAGGGTGCACCACAACCTGCCATACACACCGACAAATATTAACACTACACTAAATAATTCCATTAATAAATCAACAATCCCGCCTTCCGGTATTTTGTGCTGACTGACAAGAATTAATAAAAAAATAAGAACTAAAAAAATTCGGGATAATTTAATCCTCGCGCGTTCAACAATTTTGCCCCAGTGTCTCCGAACACTATCCATAAAAAATTAAATCCATTCAGATTCGTTTAAAAATTAGAAACATTATAGCCTGGTTTGTTCAAAATCCGCACAAATCATATTTTATGATAATAAATTTTGCGATTCAGATGAAATAGTTTTTTCTGAAGCGAAATTTATTTTTAATTTTGTTATGCTATTAAAGGTTATTGATGTATTAATTTCAGGAAAAGAGAGATATATGGGCATTGCCGAAAATCTTGAATCTGTAAAGAAACGGATTGAACAAGCCTGCGAGCGAGCAAACCGCGAACCATCTTCAGTTACGCTCGTGGCAATCGCGAAAGGACATCCGCCAGAAGCGGTAAACGAAGCGGCATCCCTTGGCGTTAGAGTCTTTGGAGAAAATAAAGTTCAGGAGGCAAAATCTAAAATCCCGCTCTGTGTTTCCGGAATTACATGGCATATGGTTGGACATCTTCAGACCAACAAAGCTAAAGATGCCGTTGAGTTGTTTGATATGATTCACAGCGTAGATAGTTTAAAACTCGCCCAGGAATTGAATAAACGCGCCGAAAAAATAGAAAAGAAAATACCTGTCCTTATTGAAGTTAATATATCAGGCGAGACCTCTAAATTTGGATATTTTCCTGAACTTTTGATCGGAGAAATTCAATCCATTTCTGCGTTGCCGTATCTTGAGGTTCAAGGATTGATGACAATGGCGCCTTTTACCGATAACCACGAAGATACCCGGCCTGTTTTCAGAAAATTAAGAGATTTGAAATCAAGGTGTGAAGGCATTGTAAACCGTCCGCTGCCGCATTTAAGTATGGGAATGAGCAACGATTTTGAGATAGCGATTGAAGAAGGCGCAACTCTTGTCAGAATCGGCACAGCAATTTTTGGCGAACGAAAAGGATAACACAAAATTCTAATCACGTCCTATTAGTAATTACTACTGTTGAGGTAAATACTAAATTTCAAATCAAATTGCGAACTTGAGTTTTGAAACTGCATTGATAATATTTTTTTATGAAGATCAATAAATTATTCTCCTTCGCCGCGTTTTTATTTACACTTTTTTATTTAACAGCATCGGAAGCCGAGCCGCATTTTTACAAGGCGGTACATCTGATGGCTCCGTATCCGGCAAAAGACCTTTCGGTCGTTGAACAGGCAATTAAGACCGTACTTGCTCCATCAGGCGTGAATATGATTATCTTTGAAATAGACTATAGATTTCAATGGAGATCACACCCTGAACTTCGCGGAGACCAGCCGTTTTCTGAAGAACAGATTAAGAACCTCGCCCTTCTCTGCCAAAAACATAAAATCAAACTCGTCCCGCTCTTTAATTGTCTCGGACATCAATCCTGGAAAAGTTACAACTCTCCGCTAATAGAAAAATATCCGCAATTTGATGAAACTCCAAACTTGCCAAAAAACAACCCGGACATTTATTGCCGAAGCTGGTGTCCATCAAATCCCGACCTGCTTCCAGTAATAGCCGAGCTATTCACCGAGCTAATAAAGGCATTTAACACGGATATGTTGCACATTGGGATGGATGAGGTATTTATTATTGCCGACAAAGACTGCCCGCGATGTAAAGGCAAGGACCCAGCCGAACTTTTCGCAAAAGCAGTTAACGATCTACACGATATTCTTTCAAAAAAACTCAAAGTAAAAATGATGATGTGGGGCGATAGATTGCTTGACGATTCGGTAATGACATATGGTAAATGGGAGGCAAGTCGCAATGGCACCCACCCCGCCGTTGACAAAATCCCAAAAGACATCATCATCTGCGATTGGCATTATGAAGCGCGAAATAGTTATCCCTCCGTTGATTTCTTTTTATCAAAAGGTTTTAAAACAATGCCTTCATCGTGGAAAAATCAAAAAGCCGCCCTTGCATTTCTTAACTACGCCAAACAATTCCGCTCAAATCCAAATCTTGTCGGACACCTTTGCACAACCTGGGCAAATTCCGCAAACCTTGCGCGTTCGTTGCTTGGAGAAAATGCTCAATCCGATGAAGTCAAAGAAATAGCCACAACAACAAAAATATTGCTAAAAGAAATTTCAAAAGATTGATTTTCTTGTATCTACCATATAAATTTATAAAGATTTTGCATTAAAATAACCAACAAAATATTTGTTTGATTGCGGCAAAGTTTAATAAACATTACGGAGATAAGGGTTGTGAATGTTGAGACTTTTAAACCTGAAATGGAGCGCGCGTTAAAGGCTTACGAAAAATATATTGTCTGCATAGATAAAACGCCAAACGAATTTCTTGAATCTATGCAGAGGTTAATGAAAAAAGCCATTGACGCTTACTTGAATCGCGCCCCGAATCTGCGTCACGGCATAGCCCTTGACAACCAGATCACAATCATACTCAGCCAGAACGACAACGATGAACGCCCTCTATGCGGCATATATTTCAATCTCTTCTCCCCATACGCGGAAAAATTGCATCTAAAAAAATCTAAATCTTGAAGCCATCTGATTATACCGCCATTAAACTACAGCGTAATGTTCATCTTTGTACTTTTGATGAAATCTTTATTCTACGACCTTTGAACCGGTTAGAAAATTTAACCCATTCAGTTCTAATTTTCGGAACACATTCTAAATGAGTGGTGGCTGGGGGCGGAATCGAACCGCCGACACAAGGATTTTCAGTCCTCTGCTCTACCAACTGAGCTACCCAGCCAGCGCATTCAATATAAATCTTTTTTCTTTAAATATGCAAGGTTATTTTAATTTTTTTTAATTTTTCAAAAATTTTTTCGCAAATCTATGCCGTTAATTCATTTCTGCTTGAACAGTATCTGACGCTATCTAAACTAATCCAAAGATGAATAATTACAAATTAGCGCGTAAAATTTATTTACCTTTGCTTTTTGTGGTAATTTCTTTAGAAGCCGCCTTTTACCCTTCGGCTAAAATTGCCACTCCGCTGCCCCAGCGAGAATTCCGCGGCGTCTGGATTGCGACTGTTGGGAATATTGATTGGCCATCAAAACCCGGACTGCCTGTAGAACAACAGAAAGCCGAGCTGATAAAGATTTTAGATAACGCTGTTGAACTCAAACTCAACGTTGTAATTTTTCAGGTTAGGACATCCTGCGACGCGTTATATAAATCCTCAATAGAACCCTGGTCTGAATATCTTACAGGAACAATGGGACAGGCTCCGAAACCATTTTACGACCCTCTTGCGTTTGCGGTTGAAGAAGCGCATAAACGAGGGCTTGAATTGCACGCCTGGTTTAATCCATTCAGGGCGCGATACTTTGCGGCAAAAAGCCCCGTGTCATCTAACCATATAAGCAAAACCAGACCTGCTATGGTGAGACAATACGGAAAACAGCTCTGGCTTGACCCCGGAATGTTATCGGTTCAGGATTATTCACGCGATGTAATTCTTGATGTCGTCCGAAGATACGATATAGACGGCGTTCACATTGACGATTATTTTTATCCCTATGTTGAAAAAGACAGCAACGGCAACGATATCCCGTTCCCGGATGAAAACACCTATGCGCTCTACAAAGCAAAAGGGGGAAAATTATCAAAAGAAGATTGGCGCAGAGAAAATATAAATAACTTCGTAAAAAACCTCTACTCGGCTATCCATAGGGAAAAAAATTGGGTCAAATTCGGCATAAGTCCATTTGGCATCTGGCGCCCGGACGCGACTCTTTCTATCCGCGGTATGGACGCGTATGAACGATTGTTCGCCGATTCAAAAAAGTGGATAAATCTCGGTTGGTGCGACTATTTTGCCCCGCAACTCTATTGGTCAATAGACGCTCAGGGACAAAGCTTTCCAATATTGTTAAAATGGTGGTCTGAACAAAATTCACGGCGTCGCGTTCTGGTATGCGGCATTAATACTACAAGGGTCGGCAATCAATGGCAGGCTTCAGAGATTATCAACCAGATCAATATTTCAAGAAAAAATGGCGCGCACGGTCACATTCACTGGAACGCAAGCGCCCTTGTAAATAACCGCGGCAACATCTCAACAGAACTTTTGAAAAATATTTATCGCCAACCTGCAATTTCACCTCAATTTGAGTGGATAGATTCCACACCCCCAAAAGCGCCCAAAGTCTACATAAGTTCAACAGCCGCAAGAAAATCTTTAATCCTTCAAATTGAACCGCAGGGAAAAGAAAAACCTTTTTTATATCTTGTGCAAACAAAGGTGAAATCCGAGTGGCTTAACCAAATCCATTCTGGCACAAAATCTACAATTATAATTACCAATAGCGATGAAAAAGACGCAATCGCTGTTTCTGCAATTGACAGATGTGGAAATCTGAGCCAGCCAACGGCATTTATACGGAAATAAAACGGCTCTGGCAGGCTATAAGCCGAATTCTGTCTGCCTCGCTTTCACGAGGGAGAGAATCATTTGTCTTGTGCGACCCTAACCCGAAGCCCGGTGGTTATACTTACTATATCAGCAAGTTAACCACACCGGAGCGGGCAGCTCCAAGGCTTCCTATTTGGTCTTGCTCCCGATGGGGTTTTCCGTGCCGTCTTGCTCACGCAAGACGCGGTGGGCTCTTACCCCACCTTTTCACCCTTACCCACGCCGTATAGACGCGGGCGGTATAATTTTCTGTGGCACTATCCGTCGAAAAGCTTATCGGCTTTTCGCCCGCGTGTACCCCGTCATTTTTAAAACAACGGGTTACGCGGCATCGCGCCCTGTGGAGTTCGGACTTTCCTCCCCCTGACGGTTTGCACCGTCAGAAGGCGATTCTCCGCCTACCAGAGCCATATATAATTTACTTTTTTTTATGCCCTAATCAAGGCGCAAAGATAAGTTTTGAACTAAATCCTAAATCTTTAACATTGAACTCAACTGTTGATTCCATAATCGGTCAAAATACAACCTCATTTT
>JBAMMJ010000249.1:0-2198 GCA_039793825.1 Verrucomicrobiota bacterium
TACTAAATAATTTTGAAAAATCTTATTTCACCCAAAAGTGCCTTTTTTCCTGGAATGCTAATGATTCAGGCTGGAGATATAAATAGTTTTTCAGGGCACGCGCAATCTAAAGAATTTTGCTGGTGCGTCAATTGGTATTTGAATTGTGATGGTCCTGTTTGTGGGCGCTGGTTGAATCTGGTAAAGTGGAGACCACGAATCGCTAAGGTTGGTGATATACTCTATAGTGTAGGAGCGGTTTGCGGCTGCGGTGATATTAATTAATAGGTTTGTGCCGCTGAGTTGAATCGTATTGGACTCAAATTGCAGAACGCTCTTTGCGTCTAACGGATTTGTGCCGGCGATATATTCCTGGAGGTTTGAGTAGCCATCGCCGTCGTAATCAAGTTGCGCGTCTGCTGCGGACAATGGGTCAAGTCCGTATTGCAATTCCCAGTTATCTGGAATGCCGTCGCGGTCAAAGTCCAGCGGTAGCGGTTGCGGACCTGGAGATGGTGGGCTGGCGGTCCAATTTATCGGGTCGTTGCCGTAGGCGTTATAATAAATACGATTTAATGACAACCCGGTTCCATCGGCGCCGCTATCCCACGGCGCGCTGTCATAATAATGAACGTGCTCAACCCTGATATAGGGCACATTATTTGTGGTCGGTGTAAAGGGTCGTTCAAGCTCAATATCGGCGTCTTTGTTTGACAATTTGCCCGAATACGGTCCGAAGATTCTTACTCCTGAATCAATCTTGTAATATTGTTTAAAGTCGCGCAACAGCGACGGATTGTTAATCGGATCAAAACTCACCACAAGAATTTCTTCATACGGTTGAAGGACTGTGCCGGCTGGAAAGTCGTATTTTACAGCGTCGCGTATTCGCCAGGTGTTTGTTGGATAATTCGGGTCATACAACGCGACGGGAGCGGTAGTTATATTTCGCAATTCAATGTATTCAAATGCGACGTTGTCATTGGTTCCGATGTCTGGTGGATGATACATAATTTCGCTGATCACAACCGGTCCAACCAACGGCGAAGCGTTTTGCGCGCCTGTTCCGGTTCGGAATTCTTCAACTGAAGTTGGGTCGTCTTTTCCGAATGTCCGCGCGCTCATTGCCACGAACTCGGCTCTACCGTCGCTGGTTATGTAACGTCCGAAGGAGACATTTTGATCGGCTGTTCCAAATTTTGCGTATGTTCGCCACCCGGTTAAGGCGCCGTTTGCGGATTCTGACAACACGACTTCATCACCATTTGCGTTAAGCGCGAACGGTATTGCGGCGAACTGTCGGTTGGTGAATTGTTGCGCGTAAACGACAAAATAGCCTTTTGGCGGGATAATTGTTGGCGTTGGGAATTGATATTTTTCAAGTGTGGCAAAGTCGTCGCTTAACCACCAGCCGCTTATATCCAGAGGTTGGTCGGTCAGATTATATAGTTCAATTGCGTCTTCAAACGGCGCTGTTGTGCGGGTTAATACCTCATTAATCACAACATTGGTAAGCATTCGGTAATTGGGTTCGCCCGGCGAGGCGGTGAGTGGGAATTTGACAATGTTTGTGCCGCCATCGGGGAATCTTCCTTCAGAAACGTCCACCGACTGCTGACCGAACACAACCGCGTCAATTACAGTGCCGTCTGGGTAGAACAGACCGACAGCCTCGCCAGAGGCGCTAAGCGCAAAGTTTACGTGGTCGGCGCCGGCGCCGGTATTGTTATCGGCGGCAAAAACCTGATAAGATTTTGCTCCTATGAACGACAATGGGGCGATTAAATGTTTTTGTCTGCGTGTCAGATCATCGGTTAGATAAAGTCCGCCGATTGCCACAGGTTGAGCCGATGGGTTATAAATTTCAAACCAATCATCGCCGGCTTTTGGCGCAGCCATCCATTCGTTTATCTTTAGAGATTGTGGGCTTGCGAGGTTCGGTATTGCCGCGTTTGGAGCCTGTGGAGTCGGTGTGGTAAGAACCCAGTTTGTGCTGCCGTCCGGGACCCTGCCTATTGAAAAGTTTGCGGTTTGTATTCCGTAAGTGATTGAGTCCAGTAAACTGCCGCCGTTTGACGGTTTGTCAAAAAGGTATATAGAACCGCCGGTGCCTTTTAATGCAAAGCCGGTGTTGTTTGTGGATGAAGGTTTGTTATTGTCGCATAGAATTCTCAAAAATTGACCCGGGTCAATTTTTGTGCCTGCGGCAAAGACAAATC
>JBAMMJ010000250.1:0-2186 GCA_039793825.1 Verrucomicrobiota bacterium
AACACTCTCACAACCTGGATAGACATTGACCGTTTATTGAGAATTTTTGGATTATCAAGAGTAGACATCTGCTCTCCTGGTTCTAACGATAAAATCCAGAATGCAATCCGCACCATAGCTGCGCGCGTGCCAACTTATATAACTCTTAAAGAGGTTAAAAAACGATGGGGATACGGTCAGGAAGATATCCTGCCAGTTGCGCAATTTGAAAAACTATGGGGTGATATGAGCAGTTTGCCCGAATTAGATTGCGCTTACTTTGTTGTAGCAAGAAAAAGAGGCCAGCAACTTAAAGATCAGGCGCAACTTGATGGCTGGTTGCGCGATGGTTCAGCGGAATATGTTAATTCAATTTGCGACTGGGAGTAATTTTTTTGCATAAGAGAACAGAACTATTAATTAACCGTGAAATTTATTCCAATAATAGATATTTAATCCGAAAATGAAATTTCTGATAAAATATATCGCCGCGCCGGTTGTTTTTCTATCTCTCATAGTAGCGTATAATTTTGCATCAGCAGCCACATTCAGTTACGCCCTTGATTACGCCCCTGCCCCGCCAGACAATCCACTTAAAGGTTTCGTGCCATATCTTAAAAAAACCACTAATTTTCCGCATAGTATGGAATGGGATTACACCCGGCTTTCAGATGTAATGAACGGACCCACAAATTTCAACTGGGAACCTTTTGAGGCAAAGCTTAATGCCGCCGCTTCGCGCGGACATCAGTTTATTGCGCGCTTTTATATGGAGTATCCAGGAAAAAAGACAGGTGTGCCACAATACCTTATTGATTCAGGCTTAAAGATGCGAATGTGGACAAATACAAACACTCAGCCCTTTCCTCCAGCTGTAGACTATACCCCAGATTACGAAGATCCGCGTCTGCGCGCAGCGTTGACAAATTTTATACACGCGTTTGGACAAAAATATGATGGCGACCCACGCATCGGGTTTGTAGTCCTCGGTCTGCTTGGCACGTGGGGAGAATGGCACAATTATCCAAATCAACAATGGTTTGCCTCCAAAACAGTCCAGCGCGAAGTGATGGACGCCTACGAAACAGCGTTTAAAAAAACCAAACTCGTTGCGCGTTATCCTGCCGGTCCCAACGATCGGGTTTATGCAGACAACAGCAAACGCCCAATTGGTTATCACGACGATTCGTTTTGCTGGGCAACCGTGCATACAGGCAAAAAAGGCAATGAATGGTTTTTTGAGACCCGCTTGCGAGCTGCCAAAGCGCTGTATAAATGGCGCACACAACCCATCGGCGTCGAAGTGCGTCCAGAGGTATGGAATAGTCTATTTGATGAACCCTCGTGCGCCCCCAAAGGACAGGAGTTTGATCGGTGTGTTGAAGTAATACACGCCTCCTGGCTCTGCAATGAAGGCGTGTTCAAAACAAAAATTCAGGGCGCGACACGCGAGCGGGCTATTCAAGCTGCAAGACGTTTAGGATACGAACTTTATATTCCCAATGTAGAAATTCAAACGGGCAATGGCAAACTATCCGTCTCGCTTAATATAACAAATACAGGCGTTGCGCCGTTCTACTACGATTGGCCAGTTGAACTTGCTGTCGTAAACACCAACAAAGAAAATGTAGTCATTTGGAAAACTGATTGGCGAATTTCAATCGTCATTCCCGGAGAGTCATCCACGCCCTGGCGATTCCAATCCACCGTCGGTGCAATACAATCTGGCTCTTATTACCTTTTGATGCGCGTTGTCAATCCGTTAACAAATGGAACACCACTCCGATTCGCTAACAAAACTCAAGACCAACACCTATCCGGCTGGCTAACACTTGGCGAATTTCGTTTGCCGTAGAGCCGGGTTTATTCAAATATACATATCTCTATTGCCAAAAATAACTTAAATTCACAAATCGTCCCCTTGTAAAACAAGGATTTTGAATGGGTAAATTCGCATTTTCAAAATCCTGTTATCACTTTTTTTCATCATTCCTTAAAATGCTATTCAAATTAAATAACCTCTACAGAAAGATATTCAACCACTGGCGCAATAGGCGAGGTCTCAAAGGGTTTGTTTATCCATACATCACTATATGTAAAGAGAATACAACTCCAAAAATGTTCAATAGTTAACCAAAGGTAGAATCAAACTGCTGCCATAGTAAAGAGTAGACAGTTTGGTGTAATGCGGTAAAACTACGAAAGTA
>JBAMMJ010000251.1:0-3244 GCA_039793825.1 Verrucomicrobiota bacterium
CCGAAATACAAAGTTCTAATATTCGCCTCGCACCGCAGGACGATCTACTTTTAATAACTCTTAATAATTCGCTTTTGGACAAAATATAATCTTCGTTAATTTGCTGATAATATGGAAATTAATCGTTCTAATTGGAAATATCTCTTTTCAAGGATTATTGTATATCAGTTGTTATAAAAGTGAATTTAAGTAAAATAAATGTTGTTTTGCTCGGGCACGGCGTTGGCGAAGGAACCGGCTCAGATGAATTTATTATAAAATATGCGCAATTGCTCCGCTCTCAGCCTCTGTTCGCAAATGTTTACGAAGCGTTTGTAAGACAGGAACCAAATATATTTGATATTCTAAAAAATATAAATGAAGGCGCGACCTATATTATGCCAATGTTTATGAGCGCAGGATTTATCCTGCAAAAAACATTCAATGAATTAATAAAACAGTTTCCCATCTATTCTAACTACTACAAATCTGAAAATTCTATTCAAAAAGAAAACACCAGGTTTTACTTTTGCGAACCGATCGGAACGCATAATTTGATGGCTGATATTATTTTATCAAAGGCAATTAATGTTCTCAAAAGATATCCTTATCCACGTCATTGTGCGCCGGATGAAGTTTCCCTGTTCATAGCTGCTCACGGTTGTTCAAAGGACACAAAATCACGCGAGACCGTTCAAATCCATATTGACACATTGCTGCGTCAAAGGCTCTTTTCAGATATTCACTCGGTATTTTTAGAAGAAGAGCCAATGGTGAGCGCCTGTTTCCAAATAGCAAAGAGAGAAAGAATTGTTATTGTGCCATTTTTTGCAGGTAACGGTCCCCACGTGCGCGAGGATATTCCGATTCTTTTAGGTGAATCAAGAAAAGATGTGATTAAAAGGATTGAACTTGGCATTAATCCGTTCAGGAACCCCACGCAGAGAAATGGCAAACTCGTCTGGTATACCGAACCGGCTGGAGACGACCCAAGAATAATTGATATTATAATTCGTCGGGTTATTGAATTGGCTTACTGTTAATACGACCCAATTATTGCGGCCTGCGCTGGGCATTGTTTGAGAGGTATTCAGTGATTCTTCTATTAGCTTCCTGAATCTGCTCCGGTGTCATTCGTTGTTCAATTGTTTTACGGAACATCATTGCATTGGTTAATCTTTTTCCAGCCAGAGTAAGCCATTTATACGCTTCTATGTCGTCTTTTTCAACGCCGTTGCCTTGCGCGTACATTATTCCGAGATTGTTCTGCGCGGTTACGAAATCCTGTTCTGCCGCCATTTTATACCAGTAGACTGCCTGAGTTGGGTCTTTTTGAACGCCAGCCTGACCGGTAGCATAGATTAACCCAAGTCTATTCTGGGCAACCGCGCTTCCAGATTGAGCCGCTAACGCAAGCCATTGTATCGCCTGAACTTCGTCTTTATCCACTCCCCTCCCATACAGATACCGACTCGCAAGTTCAAGTTGCGCCGCCGTATCACCGTTTGAAGCCTTGATCTTCAAATCTTCCACTTTTTCATCTGTATAATTCACGTTTGCTGGCGCAGCGGTTTGTGAAGGGGAAACCGCAGGGGTTATGGAAACGTTCGTTATCATCTTCGTGGCGGATGGTTCTTTCGTCTGATCTTTAGTACTCGCTGAGCTTTTTGGAACAGGTGTAATCTTGATGTTAAAATTTGTTCGCGGTTTTGGATTTACAAATGTAGCAAGTTTATTTGTTTTGCTCTGGACACTGTTTGTGGGTTGGGTTTGTTGTTCTGGATTACTGTTTTTTTCACCACACCCGACTAGAACAACCAAAACGGGCAAAACAATCAATTTTTTAAATCCTTTCATATTCTAATCCGACCTTCAAAGTTTTATTAATTAGATTAATCTAATATACAAACACCATAGAGATGTAAAAGTTTTATTGCTTGATTTTAAATTCCTACGGAATTACCGGCGTTTTGACGCGATAAAATCGCGAAGGAGTCGCAGACTCGTTAGTGAATGTAAATATATAATTGGTTCGCAAAGCCGGCAAGTTTGTGAGTGTTATCCAATTTGAATTTACAAAAGAATCCTTAAATTCTATTGAATAAGTGATATTTGAAACTGCTGTGAATCCCAGAACAACACCGGAGCCTTTACCGAGTGGTTTTAATGCAAGTACGCTTTGCGGGTCAAGCGGGTCTGTTCCAGCTATGTATTCCTCAAGATTTGACATACCATCTCCATCAGAATCAATTCTGGCATCCGATACATTGTTGGTATTTAATCCATATTTTGATTCCCAGTTATCCGGTACTCCATCTCCATCATTATCAGGCACCACAACGATATAAAAATACTGACTCGCTGTTCCGACAGGTTTTGACGGGTTGCGCACAACAAAGCGATATGCGCCGGCATTGGAAGATTGAACATTTGTAAGCCTGTAAAAGCTTATCAGATTGGTGGTATATTCGGTATATCTCACTGTTGCGCCCTGTCTCCATTCGTTGGTGAAAAATCGTGGGTTTCCGGTGTAAACAGCGCTTAATGTTATGCTGCCTCCCTGAATAACATAATTTGTAGTTGCGGGAATCAGGGTTATTACAGGATCAACAAGAACATTAAGCGTTGCGACGCGGCTTATCCTTTGCCTGACGCTATCCCATACAATCACATCGTAAAACCCCTCGTTGCTCAGTTGAACATTTGTTATAGTAAGCGAAGAATTTGTCGCATTGGGAATATTAACCCCGTTTAAACGCCATTGATAATTAAGCGGCAAGCTGCTTGTGGCGGTAACTGAAAATGTGGCATTAGTTCCAGCCCTGACAAATAGGTCGTTTGGCTGAACAGCTATTGAGGCATAATGAAGAACTGTTAATGTAGCCGCGTCGCTAAGGATTGAACCTGCAGCGTTAATAACCTGAACCCTGTATGTGCCGGCATTGGCTGGCTGAATATTCGTTAAAACAAGCGTTGCGTTTGTAGCCCCCGGAATGTTGGCGCCATTGAATTGCCACTGATACTGGAATGGCGGCAAACCATCCATCTCAACCGTAAACACAACAGTTTCTTCGGATTGATTTGTAATACTTTGCGGTTGTTTCTTTATACTCGGTGGCAATTGCACCACAAGAGCGGCATAAGAGCTTGTGACGCTGCCAGCTATATTAGATATGACAGCGTAATAATAACCGGTATTTTGAGGTTGCGCCTGTTTAATTGTCAGGGCGCTATTTGTCTCTCCAGCAATAGGGGAATCATTAAA
>JBAMMJ010000251.1:3254-11247 GCA_039793825.1 Verrucomicrobiota bacterium
CGAAACGTTGAAACTGGCGTCAGTGTTTGCAGCGATTACAATATTGCGCGGATGAGAGACAATTGTCGGCAATCCGGGAGGTTGGGGTATTGTGGGCGCAAACAGAGTGGGTAAAGCCGAGACCCAGTTATACGGGTCGTTGCCATATTTGAATGGGTCTAATCTTTGAATTGAATTACCTGTTCCATCCGCTCCACAGGGCCAGGGCGTCCCATTTGAATAACGAACTTTATCAACCATTATGTATTCAACCGAGCCCCCACTGACAAGCCAGCTTGTGTCCGGTCTTACAAGTTCAACTGACTCGCCGGCATTGTCAAGATTTCCGTTAAATGGTCCAAATAAACGAACATTGGGCGGAAGACTGTAACGGTTTGTAAACGACGCAAGCAAGTTTGTATCATACATCGGATCAAAACCGACAATCACGATAAAACTTCGCGCTGGAATCGCAGTCCCGGGAGGAAACGAAAATTCTACAGCATCCCGTAGCTTCCAGGTGTTTGTCGGATAATTTGCGTCATAAAGAGCCACCGAATAATCATTCGGATTATACAGTTCAATAAATTCATCGGCGGTGTTATTTACAAGATTTGTGCCAGATAATATCGGCTGCGGATTATACATTATTTCAGAGATAACTACAGGACCGATCGCCGGACCAACATTATTTGTCCCAAGAGACGGCGCAGATTGAATCACTAAATGGTCTTCTCCGGTGCTTGTAACATATCTTCCAAACGACACACCTTCAGGAGCGGTGCCAAAATCAAACCCGTGATAATATCCGGTCAGATTCCCAAAGCCATCACCGGAAAACAAATAAACTTCATCCCCGCGGGCGCCAAACGCAAAACTATTCGGCGATGATGGATTAGAATTAAAATCGTTTTCGGTGAAAACAATATAACCTTTAGCGCGAATGATTGTGCCTGCGGGAATTGAGAATTTTTTGGGAGTGTTAAAATCGTCGCTAATAAACCATCCACCGATATCCACATCAAAATCGTTTGGATTATATAGTTCAACAGCATCTTTTCCTCCGGGGGAAGGTCTTGCAAGCACCTCATTTATATAAATTGGTGGAATACTCTGGGCAATGGGATCAGGCGCACCGGGCGAACCGTTTTCAAACGCGCTCTGACGCCAGGACGATTTATCATTCCAGGTATCAAAAGAGGCATATTCATTAGCAATCACAAGTGAAAAACCGTTACCGTCAGTCATCCGATACCAATTATCGCTGTATGAAAAATCAAGCACTGTCTCCATCATCGGACCTTCAAGATAAATACGTTCCCCGCCATTATCCAGCTGTCCGATATACTCGCCTGCAATATTAGTCACACCTGGATATCGCGATAAAAATGCCGCCTTGTTTTTTACAACAAGAACATATTGACCTGGCAAAAGGTTTGTTACTGTTCCCTGACTGAATTCAAAATAGATGCCGTTAGTAAATCTGAATCCATTCAGATTAAGCGCTCTTGTGCCGACGTTCTTCAATTCAATGTATTCAAAATCATCCGCCACATAAGGGGAACCGGCTGGTGGAGGTTCAGGATTGTACATTATTTCGGTAATTGCCAATGGCGGTGTTGCAACCACAAACGTTGCCGACACAGCGCCAGACCACGGACTTGATATCGGTGGATTGCCCGGTCCTGTTATATTTGAATGATTTGAATTACGGCAACGGGCAACTATTCTAATGTTGTTTGTAATAACAATTGTAACAGGCGACGAATTTGAATAAACATTCGGTGCAATTCCGCCGCCAGAGGCTCGCGGGTCTCTCCCATCAAGGGTATAAATTATCCAGCTCCCCGGTTTTGACGCAGGGGTTAAAGTTACAGTCGTTCCTGGCAAAACGCGCCCGCCGCCGATGCTCATTACAGGACGGGCAAGAAACTGACTATCAATGAAATCAACCCGATTTGAATACCAATCTTTTTTGAACTGCACTTCAGCCTGATAACCGCCGGTGCCAAAATTATATGTAAAACCGGCAGACGATACTGTTCCTGAACGCGGATAAATATTCCATCTTGATTGTTCTCGGGGCTGAGCCTGCCTGACTTCATTCGCGAACTTATCAATCCTTGCGTAAATATTTGTGAGCGAGAGCGGGCCGGTTCGCAATTCCTGCCATCTATCAATCCAGGCTTGCCAAAAATCGGGGTCAGTGAACATTTTACTGAACCAGGGATTCGAAAAAATAGGAGCGGAATTAAACATATCGGTGCCCAAATCGCCAGCCGTTGAGCGAAACTGGCGTGGATTAAAATCACGTCCGTCGGTTGAACCCTGCGTCCGGTCAAAATCCCAGCTCGGTCCCATTTTTAATTTGTCATTTCGCGGTTTATAGAAAAAGGCGCTCAAACGCAAAGCGTCTACATTAAATGTTATAACGTTGTGAATATGATGGTCTATCCAGGAGGCGACATCCACATAAGCCCTGTATCCATTGGTCGGGTTAAGCCAGTTAACTCCTGTTAGCGCCGAGTAAAATGAATTCATATAATTTCTTAAATAGTTCAATTGCGGCGCTCGTTCTGGTTTATTTAGTTCTGTTCCGCTCGGGTCAATGAGGTTATTTGTTAGCCCGGCGGCGGAAAGTTGCGGTTCACCAGTTCCGCGGTCAATACTCATCAAATATCCTCCGGTAACTTCGGGCGGATTTACGTGTTCGGGCTGCAATTGATCTATGTTTACCCTATTTTTGTTTATTTTTATCTTCTCCTCCAGAACATAAATCCCGTTGTAATCGGCAGATGTTACAGGACCCGGTGTTCCGCTGTCGTCTTTAAGATAGACCTCCACGAAACGGGTGCGCGAGGAATACATTCCCATATCACGGGCAAGTTGATGAGCAAGTGGATTATGGAAAAGAGCCGGTTCAAAATTGTTTGGCGCGTATAAAACCCAATCTGAATCCGATGGAAGTCCGAGGAGTTCAACATCTTTGTCATTTCCATACTCATCCTGAATTTCCAGCCTGAAACTCCCTTTTGCGTATCCGACGGTGCTGGAGCCGCGCAGGTGAAATCCTCCCCTGACTGCTAAAGTGGGGCGATTTGTCAGGCTTGTCACGCCGTTCGTCGGTTCAAATACCTGCATAACCACGTGTTGCCAAGCCTTGGATGTTGGCAACGCCCCCTGACCATAATTATGAAGAATAATTACCGGCAGGTCTGATTTAAAATTTAAAACCGCAGGTTGCGCATCAAGCGCGATATAGGTATGGGTTACAATCGGACCGGGAAATTTCCCCGGTTCAAACGCCCGAGCTCTTAAAATCGTCGTGTTATTGATTGTTATCGGGGCAGTGTAAAGAGTGGTATTTGTCCCTGGCATATTTGTTCCAATGGAGTAATAGATGACCGCATTTGTTGAAGGAACGCTCAATGTGACCGTGAAAGGAGCATTTGCAGGGAATGTCTTGCTTTCAACAGAAAATTTCACTTCAGGTGCAAAACCGCTGCCGCTGGTAGAATTCGGCACGCCCGGTGTCGGGGTTGTAAAATAACCCACGATTGAAGGCGTAACGCGGTCGCGTCCATAAGAGACATCGGTAAACTGTTGTGGATATGACGCCCCGAAATCAGAAACAATCCTTCCAAAAGAATCAATTAAACCTATATATCCGCCCGCGGCGTTTAGTTTGAAGTTGGTATGTAACCTGCCGGTTATGTTTGTCTTATTTTTGCCCGAGGCAAAGACGACAAGATAAGACCTTGGGTTAATGGTGATGCCTGGAAAACGCCATTTTCTCAAGTTAGTGGCATTATCGGTCAGGCTCCAGCCATCCATATACACAGGTGAATCGCCGGCATTATATAGTTCAATCCAATCAGAGCTATCTCCGTCTTCATCTCTATAGGTTTTACCGCTGTTCGCGGCTAAAAACTCATTAATAATTACAGAACTCTGCTGGGCGTTTGGATCATACAAATATGTCCACGAACCGCCAGCAAACGGATTTGCGTTTACGGATAAATCAGTTATTCCGTGGTTTGTTCTCCAAACGACTTGAACAACCCCGGTCGGTGGCGGATCAAAATAAAACAAAAATTGTCCCGGCACTCCATATTCAACGCTTTTAGCAGGAACGCCATTTATGAGCAGGTCTTCGGCTTCAACGCCTTTAACTGGCTCGTTAAAAAGCACTTCAATGCTATTGAGTTGAGGCACAGTTGAACCGGCAGGCGGTATTAATCTTTGAACTACCGGTGGAGCAGTATCAGGGACGCGCACAACGACATCAGCCAATAAAACAAGACCGAAAGTTATATCCGAGCTTGTCGCATTTGCCTGATGAATTTCTACTGCTATAAGGTTGGTGCCAGGAACGACACTGCTGGTTGATAGCGTCAAATACTCATATGCAGGGTCCCCCTGCGTCCTATCTGCCCAGGTTGAATAAGTTGCGCCCACAGGAACGCCAATCCTCAGGGCTTCTACTCCGTTTATATAAAACGCGGCGCCATCATCTATTATCGCATTTGCCCTTAATGTAAGGCTGACAAAATTTGCAGGCATTGTAAAATATGTTCTGAAATAATAAGTCGGTATGCGATTGCCACTGATGTCGTTGAGAGAAAGTTGCGTACCGACTGGTTCACCGGCGATAGTTGTCCGAACTGTTCCGGACTTTGCGTCAAATGCGCCGTTTCCCGTTAGCCAGCCGGTGACATTATCGTTATAATTTAGTTCTTTCCAAACAGTCCCAAGGTCTGTGGCAGATTGATTATACTTCCACTGGGCATTAATCGGTAAAAGCGTGATTGTATTTGTAACAAGCACTCCCGGGTCTACCGTAAGCGTTGCAACACGGCTGGTTGCCGCGCCCAAAGAATTACTTACTATTACAAAAAATTGAGAACCACTATCAGAAACAGACGCCGAAACAATTGTATATGATGAATTAGTAGCCCCGGATATCAATCCATTGTTTCGCCACCATTGATAATAAAACGGGGGTGTGCCATCCACAGACACGGAAAACACAGCCGAAGAGCCAGCAAGCACCGTCTGGTCTGAAGGCTGTGATGTGATAACAACAGGACCGCTTGCAGCTTTTAAAAAAGAGCAAAGAAATACGCTAATAGCAAATATTAGCCTATATGATAATTTTATATTATTTTTCATAGGAATGTCTAACTATTTTTTAAAATTCTTAAATTGGTAAAGAAAAGAGAAGACAGGATTCAATAAGAAACAAAATACGACCAAGCAACCGATTTTGAAAAATTCAATCATCCTTTATAAACAATCATAACGCCAAAGTCGGTGAGAAGCTTTTGTGAACCGATATCAAGGTGGGTGTAGTTAATGGTCTGGATGGCAATTATGTTTTCCTGACCTACCTGTCGCAGAAAATCTGTAACGACCTCGTCAAATTTATCTTTACCGACTTCAAAACACTCGTGATGTCTTATTGTCTTAACTCTAATCTGTTTATCGCTTTCTTTTGCGGCAAACTCCAGAGGTCGGTTTGGTTTCTTAATTAAAACTTCTGTGGGTTTATCGCGAATTGGCACTTTATATTGTTTCTCTTCTTTTGCAGCGGCAGAGGTGGCTATGGGATTTATTGTCGGGGTAACAATGGTCTCAGGGGTTGGTTGAGGAACCGTTATTGTTTCTCCGCAATTTGGACATTTTATCTCCATCCCCGCCCCGGAGGCGTCGGTCTCCATTTCAAGGTCGCAGTGCGGGCAATTAAATACTATATCCATAACTTTTGTTCGCTGATTTCTAATTATATTTTATATTGGTCTATATTAAATCACAATATCAATTTTTAAAAATTATCGCGCCCGGTTATTGTTTCCCTAAAACCATAACCCGATCGATTTTATTGTAATCTTTGATAACGGAATGAATTATCCAGCCATTTTCCCGCATAATATCAGAAACGGCGGCTGATTGTCCTGCCCCGATTTCAATAATCATAACGCCTTGCGGTTTTAAATAAATTGCAGATTCTCTGGCAAGGTATCTTATTACATCAAGTCCGTCCTTTCCTCCATCAAGCGCCGTTAATGGGTCGTGCTCTTTAACCTCCGGTTGCAGATTATTTATCTCGTCAGTCGGTATATAAGGCGGATTTGATAAAATAAGGTCAAATACGAACGACTTTTTCTGCTCATAAATATCGGAGTCGCCAATAGAATTATTATGCGGATGAATAACTGTTTCGTTTTTGAAAATGTCATAGCCGCTGGATTTGTAGAATTCAATTTTAGTTCCAACTTTGTTCAGTTCCGCGTTCTCTTTTGCCAGATCAATCGCATCTTGTGAGAGATCAATTCCGACCACTTTCGCATCTGGAATTTTTAACGCAACGGCTATGGCTATACATCCGCTTCCGGTCCCAAAATCAAGCACCGCTGGATTTACAAGATTTTTTGTCTTTGCTAACTCTATGGCAGTTTCTACAAGAATTTCGGTTTCGGGCCTTGGGACAATCGCCCGCCTGTCTATTTTAAGATTAACGCCGCAAAAAACAGCACTTCCGAGTATGTGTTGCAGTGGAATTCTTTTTCCTCTTTGAATGACCATCTCCTTTATTATCTCGGTTTTATCTTGTGGAATTGTTTTATTAAAATTTAAATAAAGATGCAGCCGCGGTATCCCGAGGGCGTGCGAGATAATCAATTCGCTGTCAAGTCGGGGCGATTCAATTCCCTTTTTTGCTAAAAAATCCGCGCTCTTTTTAATTACTTCAATTACCGTCACGAGAACAGAATAATGAAAATCCCGCGATAAAATCAATGTTTGTTAATTCACAAAATTTCCATCGTCTCAATTAAACATTCTTGACGAATTTTAGCCAAACAGAGATAAATCTTTAAATATGAAAAAAATAATAACTGCCGCATTGTTAGCAACGATTGCAATTTGCGTTAAAGCCGCAGATACCGATGGGTGGGTAACTCTTTTTAACGGAAAAGACCTAACCGGATGGATTCCTGTGCACGATGTGCAATGTGAGGTCAAAGACGGTTGTCTGAGAATAGTTAAAGGAATGGGCTGGCTACGAAGCGAAAAAGAGTATAAAGATTTTATCCTTGAACTTGAATGGCGCGCGCTTGAAGAGCAATATGACAGCGGGGTCTTTATCCGCTGCCAGAAAGAAGGAAAACCCTGGCCAACAGATGGCTGGCAAATCAATTTGAGATATAGCGCTATTGGAGGACTTGTGCGCGGATATAAAAACGTTGTCCCTGCTGAAACCCCAAAACAACCGATTAACAAATGGGTCAAAATGCGGATTGAAGTAAAAGGCAAGAAAGTCTCATTAACAGTCAACGACGAACCGAATTGGGAATTTAACGAACTTGATCGTGATAGCGGATTTATCGGAATACAAATTGAAGATAAAAAGTTTGATTTTAGAAATATCAGGATTAAAGAGTTGAAATAGAAAGGCAAAAGATTCAACAAAATGTAATGCAACAAAAGAACCAGCCGATCATTACGCTTACCACCGATTTTGGAACGCGGGATTGGTTTGTCGGAACAATGAAGGGTGTGATTTTAAGTATCGCGCCCAATGCAAAAATAGTGGACATAACCCACGAGATTCCACCGGGCGATATAAAATCTGGAGCATTCGCGCTGTTCGCTGCATATAGTTATTTTCCTGAAAACACAATCCATATTGCAGTAGTTGACCCCGGTGTTGGAAGCAATAGAAAACCAATAGCGGTTAAAACAAATTCTTACTGGTTTATCGCCCCTGACAACGGCGTATTGTCTTACGCCCTTATCAACGAGGAAATAAAGGACATTCACCTTATTGAAAATGAAAAATTCTTGTTAAAACCGCTGGGAAACACCTTCCACGGCAGAGACGTTTTTGCCCCCGCTGCCGCACATATTGCTACAGGAATCAGCGGCACGAAAATTGGCAAAAAATTAACTGAATTTCTCCGACTTGAATTTCCCAAACCAATTATTTTCAAAGACCGAATTGAGGGAGAAATCA
>JBAMMJ010000251.1:11257-17045 GCA_039793825.1 Verrucomicrobiota bacterium
TCTACATTGACAGGTTTGGCAACACCATAACAAATATAAAATTCAAACCAGACTGTAGTTACTATAACTGTCAGGTCTATATTGACAATAGACCGGTTGCCCGCGTGAGACGTTGTTATGCAGACGTTCAGAAAGGTAAAGCAGTAGCGGTGCCGGGTTCATCGGGTTTTATTGAAATAGCGGTCAGAGACGGCAATGCTGCAAATAATATGAACTTGAAGGTTGGAAAAAAAATTTTATTAAGAGTATTAGAATAAATATCGGCTTTTCCGCATTCTGGCAGAGAGTGTTTTATAAAATATTTTCTCTTGCTTTTTCATTTTATAGGTAGGAATTTATTCGCCTTGCGCTTTTGGGCTGCAAGTATATAAAAATTTGCGCCGTAGAAAATGATTGAACTTGGACAACTAAATTCGCAGCAACGGGAAGCTGTTTTAACGGTAAATCGTCCGGTGCTTATCCTTGCCGGAGCAGGCACAGGCAAAACACGTGTTATCACATATAGGATCGCTTATTTGATTAGCGAAGGTGTGCCGGCTTCAAACATCCTTGCAGTCACTTTTACCAACAAAGCGGCAAGAGAAATGCTTGAAAGGGTTAATCAATCTATCCCAAAATCGCAGACGTTAAATGGCGAAAAACAAAGACCGTTGATATGCACTTTTCATTCGCTCGGTTCGCGTATTTTGAGACATCATATAGAAAAGTTAGGTTACAAGAAAAACTTTGTAATCTATGATGAATCAGAGCAGTTGACTGTTGTTAAAAAGATATTAAGCGAAATTGCGACAAAAAATCTCAAACCAGACCCAAAAGTTGTTTCATCAATAATCAGCAGGATAAAGAATTCAGGCGGGATCAAGTCAGACAATTTTTACGATGACGCAGTTTCAGACCTTGTTGCGCGGCGCTTATTAACAAAATATGAATCTGCTCTCAGAGCCTGCAACGCTGTGGATTTTGACGACCTTTTATTGCTGCCATTAAAGCTGTTTACTGAACATTCGGATATTCTTCAAATGTATCGCGAGAAATTTAAATACATAATGGTGGATGAATATCAGGACACAAACGGGGCGCAATTTGAACTCTTAAAACTACTTTCAGAAAAACACCGAAATCTTTGCGTGGTTGGCGACGATGACCAGAGCATTTATGGCTGGCGCGGAGCGGAAATATCTAACATACTCAGTTTTGAAGAACACTTCCCGGACGCAAAAATTGTTAAACTTGAACAAAATTACCGCTCCACAAATATCATCCTTGAAGCGGCAAACAAATTAATCAGCCACAATCCGAAACGTCATTCAAAAAAACTCTGGTCTGCTAAAGGTATGGGAGAAAAGATACAAATTCGTTCCTTTGAAACCGAAGATGAAGAGGCTGAGGCAATAGCGCAATGGCTTATATATAAAAATAAAATCCTAAAACTGCCTCTTGAACATTGCGCGGTGCTCTTTAGAACAAACCAGCAATCGCGTCCGATTGAAATGGCTCTGCGCAAAGCAAACATTTCTTATCACCTTGTCGGAGGCCAAAGTTATTTTGACAGAAAAGAAATTCGCGATGCCATCGCTTATCTAAAAGTGTTTGTAAATTCGGATGACGATGTAAGCCTTTTGCGCATCGCCAATGTTCCGCCACGCGGCTTGAGCGATGCGACTATGGAAAAACTGCTTCATATAAGCCAGCGCTTAAACCTATCTGTTTTCAGAACTATGCAGAGCAAAGCGGCGCTGGAAGAACTTTCCGAACGTCCCCGCGAAGCCGCTATAGAATTCATCAACCTCATAAATAGTCTGATCCAATCGCTCCATAAAAAACCATCAAGGAGTAACGAACTAGAACAATTGCTCTGCGGGTTCTTTGAACAAATCGGTTACTTTGATGATTTAAAAAAATACGACAAAGACCCCGAAAGCGCAGAAAATCGCGTTCAGAATATCAAAGATATGCTCGCCGGAATTGATAATCACGATGGAGAATCATTGCTGGAAAAATTGGAGAATTTTCTTGATGAGATTTCGCTTGAGACCGACCGCGAGGATGACAGGGAAAAACGACCCAACTCGGTTACCCTGATTACAATGCACAGTTGCAAAGGGCTTGAATTCCCACACGTTTTCATTGCCGGAGCCGAAGATAATCTAATCCCTCATTCCCGTTCAATACTTGAAGACAGAATAGATGAAGAACGAAGATTATTTTACGTCGCGATAACGCGCGCAATGCAATCGCTGACAATCAGTTATTGTTTGAGCCGCAAATCTTACGGCAAATATAAACCCTGCCATCCGTCAAGATTTTTAGAGGAGCTCCCGCAACACCTGCTTGAAAACGATGCTGACACAAAAGAGGTTCCAGTTGAAAAAGCCAGAATACTGTTTCAGCGTATGAGGGAACTCTTGGACGAGTAAAAGGTTAAATTAAAAATAAACGGTAGCCATTTAAGACCGTCACCTTTTGTCAACCTATCACCGAAGTCTTATAATACTTCCTTCTCTAAATACTTCTATTCTCAAAGACGAGTCGGTTGGATAATCTTTGGGCAGATTTTCTACCGACGCAGCCGGAGTGTCTCCAACTCTCAACAACAGATCGCCTTTTCTTAATCCAATTTTTTCCGCAACCGAATCTTTTTTGACTTCAGCGACCCGCAACGCCTTTGTTTCTTTGGATAATCCGTAGGCTGAATACCATCCTTCAGGAAGGGTCTCCATAATTGCCCCAATCCATTCCTGTTGTACAGGTTTTATACCACCAAACTTTATACGCGGCGTCGGAATCGGCGGTGTTCTGGCTAATTTTTTTAACCGCTCACATTGAACGCCAAATCTGTCCATCGGAAAGTTAATAAAACCAATTTTAATTGCGGGCGATTCCTCTTTAACGCGAAAATCGGCGCGGTGGGGCGCGATAAACAATGGGTCCCCTACCAGCGAATTGGAATCGCAACCATGAGCGGCATATTTAGCCCTGTCACTCTCTGATGTTGTAAAGAAATTAAAATCAATCATAATTCCCCACTTCCCTGACGGCATCCCGATGGGACTATGCGAAGCCATTAAAATATTGCGCGCAATATAGTCCTGGCTGTTTGTAAACCAGACGTGAAGATGTAAACCGTTATTGATACAAATGTTGTTTGTAACAATACGATGAAATCCCTCTCTTAACTTTAATCCTCCGCGCAAAAGCAGGTTATTGTAAATACGATAATTTGATGAACCATCATCAAGGTCAATATCCCAGCCGTGGTCACAACGCCATCTGCTATTTCTTATAACTATGGGATTTACCACATCAAGCAAAGAAAGTTCAGGAAGTTTTTCAGGCGGCGCGTTTTTTAACCCCCAGAACCTGTCTCTCCCCCAGGAGTTGAAAGAACCGTGGTCTCCGGTTTCAAGCACAGTGTCAAACACATCGCAAAACTCAATAATATGACCTCCCCAACAACCGTCTCCGATGTTAATACCGGCGCGCGGAAGCTCATAAATTGAGCAACTCCTTACGGTAATATTTTGAGCCATTGATATCTCAACGCCAGCAATTTGTTTCTCAAATTCGCCGCAGTTATGAATCAGACAATCCTCAACAATGCAATCGGCGGGAAACTCATTTGAACGCGGACCCGGTTCCTTATCAATCTCTTCATACACAGACGTTTTGTTGAAATTTATCGGATTACGCACCGCCTCCGGTTTACCAACAAAGGCAATCGCATTTGCCCCGGCGTCCCAGATATGGCAACGTTCAATAACCACTCTGCGTCCATAACCGCTCACAAACACAGCGTTTCCACCTACCTGATTAAAATCGCAATCCGCTATTTTACAATCTTCAACACCGGTTAAAAAAACCGCGCCTCCGCGGTAAATAGCCCAGTCGCTCCGAAGCAGCGGCTCGCGCGTTTCCATAAATGTTCTCCGGGTATGTTCAAAAGTAAACCCTTCTAAAAACACGTATTTCACGGGTTTTTCGGCGCTTCCTTTAAATTCAATCAAGTGTTTTAAAACAGGAACTTCAATTAAATCAGTCCCTGCTGGACTGCTGGGCGGATAGTAATATAATTTATTTTGTCTGGTATCTAAAAACCATTCGCCCGGAGCGTCAAGTTCCTCAAAAATTCCCTCTACGAAGCGGTATTCCGAGTGCGGCTTAGTAGGACGATTATTTTGCCAACCGCCTTCAAGTTCCAACGTATTGTTGTCAGGATTTTTGCCGTTAATTCTATAATGCAAAGAGCCCCACAAAAATTGTTGCAGTGCATGAAGATAACCGCCAGAAGGGTCTTTCCACCTTTTGACACGCTCAGGAGAAATTGCGTCTCTTGCATAACCCTTAAAAATTCTTATCTCTGGATTTTTATTTGGATACCTTGCCAGTATCTGCCTTTTGCCATTTAAAAACAGCTGGTCAAACTGAAGCCCACCCGGCGTATCAGCCACGAGGATACCGGAGTTGCCATAATCGCTCCATTTTAATTCCAGCCGACGCCCTCCGCTGATAACGGCTTTCTCCCCAGCTGCGGCTGCGAACTTAACCGGCGCCCCTTTCTCACCGCTAACGCCGCTATCAATTACAATCGTGTTCTCCAGATAATATTTGCCTTCTCTGAACCAAACTATAATTGGCTCTTTTCCCCGCAAAGGGTTGGATTTGACTCTCAACACAGCCTCCTGAAAACTTCTCAGTGGTTGAGAACGCAAGCCGGTATTTTTATCCGAACCCGTCGCCGCATCTACCCATATCTCCACTGCGCCCAATCCGCGAGCCAATCCGCAACAGATGAAACCAATGGATAAAATCAAAAAATAGATATGAGTGGGAATATTAAGGAGTGTCAATTTTGTTTTCATACAGATTGAGATTTTAAATTAATGGCGCTGCGATGTCAAAATCCGCAAACAATAAAAACAGATGACCGCAGGTCGGTCAGCCTTAATAATCATTTGATAAAACCGGTTAAAATAGGTTAAATTATTTTAGAAAGTAATATTTATTGTTTTAATGAAGAAAAAAATATTAATTGTAGATGACGAAGTGGCGTTCACCCGAACTCTCAAGATGAATCTGGAACGTACTGGAGAATATGAAGTATGTGTTGAAAACATTCCGGAGGAAACTGTAAAAACCGCTAAAAATTTTAAACCCGATCTGATTATTCTTGATGTTATAATGCCGATGATGTTCGGTGGAGATGTTGCGGCAAAATTAAAGGCAGAACCCGAATTAAACGATGTTCCAATAATCTTTCTAACCGCGTATGTTAAGCGGCATTGTATAGAAGAACACGAAGGCTACATAAGCGGATATCCGTTTCTTGCCAAACCCGCCACATTAGAAGAAATTATTGCCGCCATAGAAAAACATATTAAAAAGAATTAATTTCGTATAAATCTATTGCAGATAATTTGGTCAATCTTTTAATCCTGTCGTCTGGATTTGAAAAATTTGCGTTTTTAAGCAAATTTCTACTTGAAAGTGGATAAAAAATTCATATAAATATCACTTGCTGCGGATTTGGGTGGTAGGATACCCAAGCGGTCAACGGGGGCAGACTGTAAATCTGCTGGCTTACGCCTTCGCTGGTTCGAATCCAGCTCCTACCACCATCCGAGTTTAATCAACATAGTATTTATCTTCATTAAAATCTTTAGTTGATATGTCAATCAATCCACGCATCGTCGTCATAACAGGCGCTACAAAAGGGCTCGGCAGGGCAATGGTTGATGAATTTGTCAGGCTCGGTTATATAGTCTCCGGTTGCGGCATGATCAAAAGACTC
>JBAMMJ010000252.1:0-2153 GCA_039793825.1 Verrucomicrobiota bacterium
CCACAGAGAACACAGAGAAACACAGAGAAGAAACAGAGTGGTTGCCAGTGTATGACGCCTTCTGGGTCGGTTCAGCCAATTACTAAATAATTTTGAAAAATCTAATTTCACCCAGAAGTGTCTTTTTTCCTGGAATGCTAATGATTCGGATTTGTAAACAATTGATATAGCATCTTGTTGATTTTTTCCATTTCTTAAACAATCATTAATAGCAGACTATATTTTTTATGAACAAATCGGATGCGGAAAAGTTGTTGCGGGATTTTCGCGATGGCAGGGTATCTATTGAAACTGTACTGAACGCATTTCAACGGGCGCCGATTGAAGACCTTGGATTTGCGCAGGTTGACACTCATCGGGCATTGAGGAAGGGATTTCCGGAGGTGATTTACGGCGCCGGTAAGACGCCGGAGCAGGTTGTTGAAATTATCGGCAAACTTTTAGACCATAATCATAATGTCCTTTTAACTCGCGCAACGTCAGACCAGATAAAAGCGGTGAGGAAAAAATATCGCAAAAAGGTTGTTGTTCACGAGCTTGCCAGGTGCGTCACGATAGAGCCGAATCCGATTCCGAAACGGCAGGGCAAAATTTGCGTCCTGTGCGCCGGCACGAGTGACATTCCTGTAGCCGAAGAAGCCGCGGTCACGGCAGAGATAATGGGAAATGTGGTTGAACGAATTTACGATGTTGGAGTCGCTGGAATCCACAGGCTATTCAGGCGGCTTGAGACAATTCAGCAAGCAAACGTTATTATTGCCGTCGCCGGAATGGAAGGGGCGCTTGCAAGCGTGGTGGCGGGGCTTGTTTCAAAGCCGGTTATCGCAGTTCCCACAAGCGTTGGTTATGGGGCGCATCTCGGAGGGCTTGCAACCTTGTTTTCAATGCTTAACAGCTGCGCAAGCGGAGTCACTGTCGTTAACATAGACAACGGTTTTGGCGCCGGCTACGCCGCAAGCCAGATTAACGAACTGTGTTCAAAATAGCCCTGCAGTCACATTTAGAATTTATAAACGAGTTGCGTTCTGAAAAACGTTGCCATATCCCGCCGATCGGGGGAGTAATAATCGCCCGGAAAGAAAAACTCGCTCCACAAATGTCCATCAATGTTCTTGCTCAACTTAAACTTAAAAATCGCGCTTAGAAAATGTCCGCGAAATTTTCCGCTATCGCTATAACCGATTTTGTATTTATATGTGTTCTGGTTGGCGAAAAGCGGCATATAATCAGCGGAAAATTCGGTGTTTTTGATTGGAGAAAAACTCCAGCCTATATCAACACGTTGCAGGTTTGACCATTCGCCGCTTCTTCCGTTGTTTTCGGCGCTAAATGTAAAAACTAATAGTTCGCTCCATATTGCCCGTCTTCCCCAGAGCGGGTCCCATCCTTCAACCTTTTTTGTATTCGGGTCGTCTCCTGAAAGATATTCGTAACCTAAACGCAACCTGTTTTTCAGACTATCTTTAAAAAGGTATTCAATCTTTGCGTTTAAACCAAAAGCAAGGAGACTAACGTGGTTTTTAGAACCGGCTTGAATCGCAAACTCGGACTCGCTTTCCCAGTGTTCAGAGAGTTTTAAAACCTGTCGGCTCCCAGAGATAAAAAGGTCGCTATCATTGCCGTTTTGCAATACCTTATGACCGTGTTTAAAAATAAAATAGCCGTCAATTTGAGCGTTTTTAATGGACTTATTTTCAAGGTATAAAAAAGCGCCACGCTGGTCCTCTTCGCAAAGCGGTTTATTGCGGCTGTTAATGGGATGTAACCAGCGCTCCGAATCGGCAGCCAGATCATAATAGACAAAATTGAATTTTGTTTTTATATCCGGAACATTCCAGATAAGCCGCGCTGCGTCAAAAAATTCCGTTCGGCTTCCATCTGTTGTTGTGGGATCAAAAATAAGCCAGTGGTTGCCAAAGGCGATTTCCTGCCGACCAAGAACAAGAGTAAGCGGACGATTTTTTTCATCTCCTAACTTTAGATTAAAATTATCAAATACCCCTTCATCCCAATCCATACCGGACTTTGAATCGGGTTTAAAATATTCCCGTCCTTCCCAGATGAGTCGGGTGTTCAACGACAAATCTTCCGAAGCCAACAACGACATCGCAAGCCGCCCCCGATACCGCTGATAATTACATTCATGGTTCGGC
>JBAMMJ010000253.1:0-17022 GCA_039793825.1 Verrucomicrobiota bacterium
GCCACAATTCCATTTAACTCGGATTGAAATTTGGCGCAATTATCTGTTTAGTTTTGTGTGATAATTAGAGAAATTGATTTCTAATTTATCACCTGCGGCGAAGAAGTGAGCTGTTTAGATAGGAGAGCAATTTTTGCTTCTGGTAGTAAACCCGTCTGGCGAAGATAACTCTGCTTAAGAATACTTAACTGTCTTAAAATGACAAACTGCGGGAATACGTAAGCTGTTCCTCTGGTCTGTTTAAACGATAGGTGATTTAAAATAAGAGACCACAGAAATCTATGCTTTTGGCAAATCCATAATGGTATGGCTTTAATGCTTACCGCGGCGCTACAGGATTGACCCGTACCGCATTGCATTAATGCCCGATTTTAGATTCGCGTTAATTAGAATTAAATTATTGGGTTCCTGCTTTAACCCTCAGGAATAGTCTTGGGGATTGATTCGTAATTGGTAGAGTGACGGTGGTGACTGGGTCTGTGATTGTTAATGGCATTAAGTCTTGCCAGGTTATGAGATTTGTTGAGGATTGAAGCCAATAATTGTTCATATTTGTTGGCGCAGTAATAGAAAATTGCAATAGACCGTTAGCGAATACGGGCTGAGATATCTGCGGCGCTGGTAATTGCAATTTCACAGCCGGGGTTGTCAAATCAACACCAGCGGCAGCAATTTTAACAGAATAATACCCAAGGTCGTTTGCTAATACGTTTGTAATTGTCAGGGTAGCATTGGTAGCGTTTGGTATAGGAGTGCCATTTTTAAGCCACTGATATGTTACAGCTAAGGTTGTATATTTTGCTACAGTAACGGAAAAGGTCGCTGTTGACCCGGGCGCAACGGTCTGATCTTGTTTAGGCCAATCCGTTATGACCACGAGATACGCATTTGAGCTAATTACTCCCACCGGGCGAACCAAATTGGTAACAATCACATTATAAAATTGCGCATGCCCCGCGCCGACATTAGTAAGAATTAATTGTGAAATGCCAATGTTTGTAACAATACCAGTGCTAATGCGTCTCCAGCGATAACCGAGCGGCGGCGTTCCAGTTGCTACAACATCAAAAACAACGGTGCTGCCAGCATAGACAATCTGGCTTTGCGGATGTTGTAGGATTATTGGCGTGAGCAGAACTATAAGCTGCGCCGGATTACTTTCTACAGATGAAATATCATCCTGAATAACCACAGAATAGCTGCCCATATCAGCAAGGGTGACGTTATTAAGCTCCAGCGTCTGGTTTGTTGCCCCTGGTATCGGCACACCATCTTTCTTCCACTGGTATTGAATTAGCCCTGTTCCTGTGGCAACTACGGTAAAGGTTGCGTTTGAGCCATTCGTTACACTGAGGCTTTGCGGATGAGTAAGGATTTTTGGCGGTATCAGCCCAATGAGTTTCATTTGCGGGCTTACTGTCACGCCGCCATTGTTAAATACAGCAACCTGATAAACCCCAACATCCTGTTCGGTGAGACCTGGAATTGCAAACGTTGGAGAATTTGCTCCTGGGATGGGCTGATTATCTTTTAGCCAGCGATATACAAGTTCGCCATCGCCTTGCGCTGTGATCTGCCAGACGACACTTTCTCCGAGCACAGCGGTTTTGTTTTCAACTCCGCCTGTGAACTGAGGCGGTTTGTATTTGCTGTTCGGGTCGTTTGGATTTGTCACGAGCCAGTATTCTTGCAAGTTAGTTAGACCATCGCCATCGTTATCAAGAAGCGCGTCGTTCGGATTTGAATCGCTCAAACCATTGCTTGCTTCCCATACGGAGTCTATGCCGTCGTTATCGTTGTCAATGAATCCGCTATCTGCGCGGTTTGCCCTGCCGGCTGTCGGTATGTTGGCGCGCCAGTTAGCCGGTTCGTTTCCGAAGTCCCACGGTCTAATTCGCTGCAACGACAAACCGGTGCCGTTTGCAGGCGACCAAATTCCGTCGCTGCCGTTGCCGTAATCAACCCGATCAACCTCAATTGATTCGCCATTTGCGCCAATTCTTTCAAGGACAACGCTATCGCCTTCATTTGCGAGTTTTCCGCTGTAAGGTCCAAGTATCGGCACATCAGCGCTGATACCGTATCTGAGTTTAAACGCAAGCAGACGCATATAGTCGGCGGGGTCAAAATTAACGACAATTAGATAACCGCCCGGTCTAATTGAAGCGCCGATAGGGAATTTAAATTCAATTCCACCGTTAATCATCCAGCGAGCCCACCAGCGATTTACATCGTAAAGATAAACGGTGTTTGTGGAGATATTTTGGAGTTCAATAAATTCATAATCCTCGCTATCAGGCGGCTGATACATAATTTCACTAATGACAATAGGTCCAACACGTTGCGTTCCGTCAATATTGCAAACCGAGCCACGCCTGCCGATACTTGTTTGCACGAAACCATAAACCATACCTTCTTCAATGCCATTATAGATAAACCTTATTCCCCGACCATCAAGTTCGCCGTTATTATCAACAGCCATCAACCACAACTCGCCGCCATCAACGAAGTTCAGGTTAAACGGAATGAGTGAACCCGAACCGCCATTAATTTGGTCTGTGGAAATGAACAACGATTGACCGGAACCGAGTATTGTATTTTGGGCAAGTCTATATTTTTTAAGTTGTTCAGCGCTATCGCTCAGGTACCATCCACCAATGTTTACAGACGAGCTTCCAAGATTCTTTATCTCAATACCACTCTGGTTCTGACTGCGAACAACCTTGCTAATAAAAATGCCATTGGCGCCTTTGTGATTCGGGTATCCACCGCTTGGCTCGGTAAGTTCAACAATGTTTGTCCCACCGTCAAGAAGTCTTCCCATACTCACATTGTCACGTTGCGCTCCGAAATAAACCGTATCAACTACAACGCGATTTGACGTCAACAACTGGATTGATTCACCCATTTTGTTTAGTGCGAAATTAAGGTGCCCAATAATACCGCCATTATTGTCTGCAATGAATCGCGCATAGGAATTTGCACCTATGTATGATAGTGGCTTGAGTGTATCGCCAGAAGTGAGCATATCGGGATTATCTTTTAAAATCATACCGCTGAGTTTGACAGGAAGCGGTTGTGGGTTATACAATTCAATCCAATCGTTTCCTTGTGGATTGCCTGCAAGCCACTCATTAATTTTCATGGCAAGTTGACTTCCGAATGTGGCTGCTCCGCTGTTTTGTGAGCCGGGCGTCGGAGTTGCAAGCAATTCCCATTCTCCGCTGTCATTTATTTTTCCAATAGAAACGCCTTTTACCTGAGCGCCATATTCAATCCGCTCAACGAGTCTTCCTAAAACATCGTAAAGATATATACCGCCGCCTTCTGCCTTTAAGCCAAAGCCGCAGTTCAAAATCTGGCTTGAATCGGTTGATGGCGGGAGCTTTCCGTCGCACCAGACAACAAGATAAGAGTTTGGATTCATAACTACTCCTGCAGGGAATCTCCATTTAATATTGCCGTCAGGGGCATCGCTTACACCCATACCACTCAAATCATAAGCCGTAGCGTTTTTGTTCTTGAGTTCAAACCAATCGCTTGAGCGTCCGAATCCATTTCTGAATGAACCATCGTTTAGCGCCATTAATTCATTAAAGACAGGACCTGAGTAAACAACGACTTCGTTTGCTCCTTCCGGCGTGCCGCCGAATATAAAGTTTGTTATTGTGTTTCCGCCGTCTGGATAACGTCCTTGAGAAGCGCCAGCTGGTGTTTCTGTATATACAACACTATTTATTTGAACGCCACTGCTGTCATAGAGAGTGATTGAACCTCCCTGTTTCGGGAGAGTGAAACCCAATTCGTCTGTTTTCCAGCCCTCTTCAGCAAATAACCGCACATATCCGGCGCCTGGAATAAACGAGTATTTAAGATATTGATAGATGCCGTTTGTGAGTTTGAAATATAGCCCATAAAGGCTTACAGGCAATGGAGAGGGGTTGTAAATTTCAACCCAATCTTTTTCGCCACTCAACGGATTTGACATCCACTCGTTTATTACGAGGTTTGTTTGAGAACCAAGCGAAGCAGTAGTATTGGGCGAGCCGGGTGTAGGGACGCAAAGCGTCCAGCGGTTCTGTACCTTGCCGAGCGTGAAGTCCTGCAACTGATTTCCAAAAGTTATGCCATCTACATAATTTGTTTGAGCATCATAGAGCAAGACCATATCGCCTGTTCGGTTAAGGGCAAAACCGGTGTGCAATCTTCCGTCGCCGCTCCCGGTGTTGCATAAGATGACAAGATAACCGCCGGCTGGTATGGTTGTTCCCTGTGGGATAACGAACTTGCGGGGGTTGGCGTCATCGGTGAGACTCCAGCCGCTTAAATCAACGGTATTGGATGAGGTATTAAAAAGTTCAATCCAGTCAGGATAATTCGTTCCGAAGGCAACCGCTGAAACATTCCATGCCATTACCTCGTTTAAAATGACTGCGTTTGAGACTGTGGTGGTAATTCCGGGGGTTCCGTTAATCACACTACTTGCGCGCCAGTTGCTTAAATCGCGCATATCGCCCGATTCATTTATAAGTTCAAGCGAATAACCAGCCCCGTCGGCTGCGGTTTGCCAGCCGCCTTCATCGTCATATTCGGCAACGGCAATAATCTGTCCGAGGTTATCTTTTATGTAAATGCGACCGCCGCCGTTATTAAGTTTTCCAGCGAACCATCCGAACACATTTACAGATAGGTAGCGATTTGCGAAGGCAATCGGATTGTTGTCTGAGGCAAGCACTATGACCTGACCTGGCGCCAGAATGATATTCGGAGGGAAATTATATCTTATTTCTCCATCTATGCTAAACAGACCGACATTAATAGGCAGTTCGCCTATGTTTTTAAGTTCAATAAACTCATAGGTGTCGCCCCCTATCGGATTGTACATTATTTCTGTTATGCGCAACGGAATATCGAGCCGTTCAACCAGAAACGAGGCTTCGGCGAGCGCGCTCCAGACGCCTGCGTTATAAGTTCGGGCTTTTACAACAACAGAATTGTTGAGAACAATCCCATTTACTGGGAATGCGGCAGCTTGAGGCGAAACAGCGCCTGTTCCATAGACCCGCGGGTCAATCCCGTTTGTGGTATAATAAACAACGCCTGCAGGGGAATTTGTCAGCTTCAACACAAATCCTTTGCTTACGCTTCCTCCGGGCTGGTTGAAAAACGGCGCTGCAACAACGGACGGATTTGGATATAGTCCGGCGCTGATTGCTTGATTCAGAAAATTGTTATTGCGGTTTGGGAAATAATTTGTCAAAACTCTTGTCACTTCAGGAATCCAGTGGTCATAAAGTGTGTAAAGATAGTATGGCGGGTTTTGATATTGATGCACGTCTCTCCTATAATCTCCCCATCGCGCGGACTCGCCCACGATTGCCAACTGTAGAATATTTGTCCATTTTTTCCATCGTTCAGCGTTATTTTCTGCGGTAAGCGCGCCATTATTAAACAGATGTTTGTGAATCCTGTCGGCGAACAACAACTTGTATTCCGCGCTGTTTATTAAGACCGGATGAAGACCGACGGGACAATCTGTGCTTGAAACCCTGTTATGTGTTGGATCCTCAATGAATCTTTCAAGGTCCCAAGCCAGAAATCTTATAGGTTCATTCGGCGCGCGTTTGTGGATTGCATTCCAGTTGCTGTCATTTCCCCAGTCCTGATTTGCTGTAAAGAAATTTAACAGCATATAATCAATGAAATTTGTCATATCAAGCAATCTACAAGCCTGGAGGAAGTTGTTCGGGTCAGCCATACTGTTTCCCTTTATGTAATTTGCCATATTATTAAACGCGGTGAGGTCGCCATCAATGGCTTGTGTCGGTTTTGAGGCGATAGCGTCGTAGTCGGATTTGTTTCCGCCAAAATAGTTTGCGGCAAAGCTTGCGTCTATTTTTTCTGAGAATTCATATACGCCCCAGTAAAGTCCGTTGATATAGAGGTGGAAGTGCCTTGTGTAAGGCGCAGCCATTCCCATAGCGCGTGCGGTCTCTTTTCCCCAGGCATCACGGATACGTGTTCCGCGGAGGCGTTGATTTGGGTCCCAGTGAGTCCAGGAGTTGTTAAAATCCGCCCGCATTACAAGCGAGTCAAAACTTTTAACCGGCGACTCTGGAAAGACGGGATATTCCAATGTTGTTGGACCAAAGGCTCCTTTAAAGAGCAGGCGAAGAGGATGCTTTGGGGTTTTCTGCGGATTGCGCGAGGCATTTCCCTGAATCTGAATACCGCAATTTATCTGAAATCCGGTTTCACCATTTGTAAGTATAAACTCAGCCGAACAGGGACGTTCCCAGGCAGGACCGCGATAAAGGGTCTGGCTATCTGAAGAATGAGTATAAATTCCATTGGCTACTCCGAAAATATCTTCAATGTTCATCACGATTGAAACTGTTGGTATAGATAAAAGCGCAGGTTTAATAAGGTTTGAATATTGCTGGCTGTTAACGATTTCCGGGTCCATTTCGTAGTCTGATGGGTAGCCGCCCCAGATTGTTGTTCCTGTTGGAAAACCGGGCGGATTGTTTGGTTGTTTTAAGACCTGATCAAGAAAAATGTAAGTATGGGTTTCTGTGATGGATGGAAGCATATTTGTCATAAACGTCGCCGCCCTGAATATCGTCGTATTTGTTATTGTAATTGGGCTCAGATATTCAAAACCGGTTGTGGCAGTTGGTTCGCTGCCGTCGGTTGTATATCTTATTTTTGCGCCCTGAAGCGAGGTTGATAAGATCAATGTAAATGGGGCGTTATAAAAGCCGCGTCTGACGTTGAAATTGGGCGCTGGCGCGATTCCGCTTATCTGACTTGTCCCATTTGCCGCCCCGGGTGTCGGATTGCTGAAATATTTTAAATACCCATTATTGTCGTAACCATAGGAATAATCATTCCGTAACTCGGGAAATTTTGGGGCAAATTCGCTAATTGCGGTATCAGGGACGTTTGGACTGTATAATCCCAGATAGTCTCCGTAGACATTTAAGCGGAAATTTAAATGGAGCGGTTTACCGGGGATTCTCCGATTTTTCTCTGAGGCAAAAATGACCATATATTGACCGGGGGCGATGTTGGTTGAGGGGAAAGTCCATTTGAATGGGTCGTCTTTATCGTCTGTAATACCGAATCCCGCCAGATTGATAGAGTTTGTTCCATAGTTGTAGATTTCAATCCAGTCCTGTAACTGTCCATCTTCGTCTCTATTGTATGCGTTGTTTGTATTGATAGCCGATGCGAGGATTTCGTTTATGCGCAATGTTGGAAGACCCAGTTGAGGATTAACAGTATAAGTGAACGACTGTCCACTGAAAGGGTTGCCATAGGCGTCTGTGATATTATGTTGTTGCGCCCACGAGACTGTTACGGTTCCGGCAGGCTGCGACGCAAATTTAAAAACATACCTATACCCGGCAAGAACAGTAATATTTGTGGCTGGTTGTCCGTTTATAAGCAGGTCGCTGGAATCAATTCCTAAAACAGACTCACTAAATGCGATTTCAATTTGAGAAAGTCCTCTAATTTCAAGCCCGGGTTGAGGAGTAATTGAAACCACAGTCGGAGGCAAATTGTCTATCAATGTATATGCCCATACGGCGTTGGTTTCGTTAAATCTGTTTCCAGACAAATCCTGGATGTTGTGACCGGGGTCCCAGGAGATAACAACAGGACCTGGCGGAGGCTGCTCAAAAAAGAATGTCCAGGTTGTCCCTTGTCCTGTTAGCGAATAGCCGGGATTGCCATTAATTAATAGGTCATCCCATGCGATTCCTTGAATTGGTTCGGAAAAGACGATTGTTAAATTAGTTAACACATTTATTGAGGAATTTGGCGTTGGCGAGACGCTCTGGATTGTAGGAGGAGTGCTATCGGCGGCAACAACATTACTATTGATAGCTGCTGCTATTACAAACAGAGCAAAAGATAAAATAATCTTGCGCATAATCTATATGAATTTTCTTTTGTTAAATATAACATAAATAGGGATAGTCAATATTATAAACATAAATTTTGCGATTTTTTGAAATTTGCGCGGCAGTTGCGAATGATATATTTGCACAAATTCAAAATTCTGTTGAAAAATTATGTTGCATTTAGTTAAGTAAGTTTGCAAATATTTATTCCTGAAATACTTGTTTAAATTGATGAATTGGCTTGCGCGTTGTTCCATTCCACAAAAATTGATGTGGATAAGTTTGTTGACTGTTCTGCCAGCGCTAATATTTGCCTGCGCGGGTTTTTGGGGTTATGAGATTGCATCAGATAGAAGACAAACCATAGAAGAGTATAGGGAGCGGGCAAGGCTTTTAGGCAGGATTTGTTCTGAATCGTTGAAGAATCAAGATTTTTCCACAGCCACGAGTTTGTTATCCTCTTTGTCGGCAAATTCCAGAATTGCTGCTGCGTGTATATACGATGAAAATGGTAGGGGTTTTGCCCGATACGTAAGAAGCGATTATTTAAACTATGATTTTCCGCGCGTTCAACTTGAAGGGGCGTGGATAAAAAAGAATCAAATTGAGGTTTTTAGCCGAATTACTTATGCAGGCGAGTTCATCGGCACGGTTTATCTTTTATCAGATGTTGAAGGGGTCGGCGTTCGTGTATGGAAGTATATGGCAGTTTTGATAATTGTGGCGATAATATCGGGCGGAATCGCTTTAGTGTTATCGTATAGATTCCATTCATTAATTACAAAACCGATTACGTTGCTTGCATCTACAGCAAAAGAAATTGCTGAAAAAGAAGATTACTCTGCTCGGGCAAAGAAGTTGGCGGACGACGAGATAGGCAAACTTGTTGAAAGTTTCAACTGGATGCTTGAGCAGATTCAAAAGCGCGAAGAAGAACTGCTGAAAGCAAGTAATGAGCTTGATAAGAGAGTCCAGGAACGCACGCGCGAACTTGAGCAGGCAAATGAAAAATTAAAGAGAGAAAATCTTGAGCGTAAAAACATTGAGGAGTCGCTAAGAAATTCACAGCACAAACTTATGTTACATATCCAGCAGACTCCGCTTGGAGTGATTGACTGGACGCTTGACCAGCGGGCGATAAACTGGAACCCGGCGGCTGAGAGAATCTTTGGCTTCAAGGAATCTGAGGTAATCGGAAAGCGCGCTGAGGATTTGATAATTCCAGAAGAGTTAAAACTGGATAATAAAAAAAATTGGGAGTTATTGCTGAAGAGGGAGGGGGGGACGCATATCGTCACAAAAAATAAAACAAAAAGCGGCAAAGTGATAACTGTGGAGTGGTTTAACACTTTGCTTACAAACGTAGACGGAACGCCTGTCGGAGTGGCTTCGCTTGTTCAGGATATTACGCGCGAGATTGAGGCTGAATTAGAGTTGCGTCGGTCTGAAGAACAACTGCGACGCTCGCAAAAGATGCAGGCTGTTGGACAACTTGCGGCTGGTGTGGCGCACGATTTTAACAATGTCCTGACAGTTATTCAGGGGCATATTGGGCTTTTGCTTTCAAGAGAAAATCCTGATTCGCATTAGTATGAGTCGCTAAAACTTGTTTACGATGCCAGCGCGCGGGCGGCAAACCTGGTGAAACAACTGCTAACTTTCAGCCGTGGCTCAACAGTAAAAACAGAATTACTTGACCTTAACGATGTAGTTGCTGGATTTTACCAGCTCATAAGCAAAGTCCTCGGCGAACACATCAAAACTGAGATTAATCTTGAAAGCTCGCCGCTGCCAATTAACGGTAATTCCAGCTTAATTGAACAGATGATTTTAAACCTTTCTCTAAACGCGCGCGACGCGATGCCCGATGGGGGCAGGCTGCTCTTTAAGACGCAAAATGTCATTATTGATAGAGAAAACGTAGACCAGCACCCAGAATCCAAAGAGGGGATATACGCCTGTCTTATAGTTTCTGACACCGGTTGCGGTATGGATGAAAAGACAAAACAGCGCATTTTTGAGCCGTTTTTTACAACAAAGGAACAGGGAAAAGGCACCGGGCTTGGGCTTGCGGTCGTTTATGGAATCGCAAAGCAGCACAATGGCTGGATTGAAGTGGAATCCGAAAAGGGCAGGGGAACAACATTTAAAATTTATTTTCCGTTGCTCAGCGAAACTGTCCTTGCAAAAACCAAAGAATCGCTCCCGCAATTGACTGAGGAACAATTGCGCGGTAGCGAGAATGTCCTTGTCGTAGAGGACGAACCGGCGTTACGGGAATTGGTATGCGGAATATTATCTTATTATGGATATCGCGCAGTTCCCGCCTGTTCAGGAGTTGAGGCGTTAAAGGTCTGGGAAAGGTATAATCACGATTTTGACCTTTTATTGACCGATATGATTATGCCAGAGGGAATGACCGGAAGGGAGCTTGCCCAAAAACTCAAATCAGATAAGCCAGATTTAAAAGTCATCTATACAAGCGGTTACACCATTGAAAGCGGTTTTAACGATTTCGCCATCCGAGACGGTTACATCTTCCTTTCAAAACCGTATCATCCGATTGTTATGTTAAAAACTGTTCGCCTTTTTCTGGACAATAAATATCTTCAATTAAATCAACATTCAGAAACGCAATTTAAAAATCAATCAATAGACCGATTGATTTAAAGTGATAACTTTCGGATGTTTCACGCTGATTTAGAGTTTGAATTATATGTTTCAGTGGAAGTTAATTTCGGATACTGATTGCGAGATTTTTAAAGATTGCTTTTTACATAACCATTTTTCTTGAACCATTCAATTGCGTCGGCAAACGCCTGCCGAACCGGAGTCTGTGGCAAGCCGAGTTCATTTATCGCTTTTTGCGGATTAAAAAACATTTTGTGCTTTGCCATACGGACACCTGCGATTGGGGCTTTAGGAGGGATGCCTGTAACCTTTGCAACGAGTTCATTTAAATAGGCGAATAACAGAGCAATAAAGTATGGAATTTTGATTTTCGGCGCGGGGATTCCGCTTAACTCTTCAAGGATTTTAAATGTTTCTTCCATTGTCAGGTTTCCTGCGGCGTTTCCAAGAATATAACGTTCGCCGATTTTTCCCTTCTCCGCGGCTAATATATGACCTATTGCCACATCGCGAACGTGAACCCAGTTAAGTCCGGTGTCAAGATACGCCGGCATTTTGCGGTTTAAAAAGTCCACGATTATCCTGCCGGTCGGAGTGGGTTTAACGTCATAAGGACCAACAGGCGCGCTCGGATTTACAATAACGACAGGGGCACCTTTTTTTGCGAGCTCTATGGCAGCCTGTTCGGCTTTAAATTTTGAGAGTTTATAATGATTTGACATTTGCGATTCAAAAACCGGCGCCGACTCGTCGGACGGAACGAGTTTCCCGTCAACTATTTTTGGCAACGCAATGCATCCGACTGTGCTGGTATATACAATTCTTGAACAACCTGCGTTTGCCGCTGCTTCTATTACATTTCTTGTGCCCTCTACATTTGTTTCATACATCTTTTTATAATCTTTCATCCACAGGTGGTAACTTGCCGCCACGTGAAAACACCAGTCGCAACCGCGAATCAGGTTTTCAAGGTTGTTTTTGTCCACAACATCTCCATAAGCGTATTCAATATTAAGCCCTTCAATCGCCGTTTTTGGGGAATTTTCGCGCAAAAGGATACGGACTGAAAAGCCGCGTTTTAGAAGCTCGCGGCAGAGGTTCGCTCCGACAAATCCCGTTGCTCCGGTAACAAAACATTTCATATTTTAAAATTTTAACCATTGGCTTGCCAATACCAAGTTAAATATTGCGGTTTGAAGGGTGGTTGTTAAGATGTAAAAGGTTTAGACTGTACCTGACGTTATAGCGATGAAAGAACGGATTCTCAAAAGAATTTGCGATTATTTTGAATTTGGAAGCTTCAACACGAGTTTCAAGACAGAGTTCTTCGCTGGTGTGACAACGTTTTTGACGATGGCATATATAATTTTTGTTCAACCGGCGGTTTTGTCCGGCGCCATTGTTGGACAGAAAACTGGAATGGATTTTGGCGCGGTTACTACAGCCACCTGTCTTTCTGCGGCAATTGCATCAATAATTATGGGAATTTATGCGCGCTATCCTGTTGCGCAGGCACCCGGAATGGGACAAAACTTTTTTTTCGTATTGAGCGCAGTTCCTGCCGCTGCCGCTGCCGGTTATTCAAATGCGTGGGAGACCGCTCTGGGTGTGGTTTTTATTTCTGGGGTGTTGTTTTTGATATTGTCATTTTATGGGGTTCGTGAGGCTGTTTTAAACTCGTTAAGTCCAGCGTTTAAAAACGCCATAGCAGCCGGTATAGGCTTATTTATCGCATTTATTGGTTTGCAAAACGCCGGTCTTGTCGTTAGAGACCCGGGCACAGGTGTTAAGCTCACACATAATTTTGGTTCGCCTGATATTCTTATTTTCTTTATTGGACTTTTAGTTGCTGCAGCATTGCATTCAAGAAAGATTGCAGGTTCAATACTTATTGGCATTCTGGTAGCCACAATTGCGGCAATTGTTTTAAAATTTTCCATCAACATAATGCCAGAATCCGTGATTAATTCACGCGGATTCAAAGAATCTATGTTTTTGGAGAGATTTAAACTTGCGACAGGTATTGTCTCATCTCCACCCTCTTTAAGCCCGACATTTCTGAAATTAGACATTAGACACGCCCTGTCCATACCAATGATACCATTCATTGTGGTTTTCCTGTTTATGGTTTTGTTTGACACTGTTGGCACACTGGTGGGCGTGGCGGAACAGGCTGGTCTAATGAGGGATAATCAACTGCCGCGCGCCAGACAGGCGTTTGCGTCCGACGCTCTGGGCACAACAATCGGAGCCTGTCTTGGCACAAGCACAGTGACCAGCTACATTGAAAGCGCTGCTGGAGTTGAACAGGGCGGAAGAACTGGACTTACCGCAATCGTAGCGGGTTTGTTGTTTATTGTTGCTATGTTTTTCAATCCGTTAATATCAATGGTTGGAAGTTATACCCCGATTACCGCACCGGCTCTTGTCATAGTTGGCGCTATGATGATGCGAAATGTAACAAAGATTGACTGGGCTGATTACAGTGAAAGCCTTCCCGCCTTTCTTGTAATTATCGGGATTCCGCTCTCTTATTCAATCGGCGATGGTCTTGCTCTTGGTTTTTTAAGCTATCCAATCATCAAATTATTGGCAGGTCGGCAACGCGATGTTAAACCCATTTTTTACGTATTGGCGGTTTTGATTGGACTTTATTTCCTGACGATCAGGTAGTTGAGCCTTAATTAACAGCCCAATACTATATCCAGCGCCCCGATAGCCCACTTGTTAAATCGGGCGAAAATTTTGGAGTTAAATTTATAATTTACATTGTATAGTTTCTAAATTAAATTAACATCAAACAAATTTATATGAAGAAATTAAGTTTGATAGTGTTTTTGTTGGTCTGGTCAATGGTGTTTAAGGTATTTGCACAGGGAGTAGAAAAGCTTTTGCCTTCAGAAACCGTTTTGTTAATAACTATTCCCGATTGGAATAAAAACAAGGAGGTGTGGGAAAAGCATCCACAGGCTCAACTGTTCAAAGACCCCTCGCTACAGGCTGCAAAGGAAAAGTTCCTCGCCCGATGGCGGGCTGAAGTGGTTGATCCTTTAGAAAAAGAGTTGGGGATAAAATTTAGCGATTACTACGGCATTGCAAAAGGACAGATAGCATTTGCGCTTTCTTTGATGAAAGACGAGGCGAAACAACCCCCGATTCAAGCAGGATTTTTGTTGTTGATTGATTCGGCGGATAATAAGGAAAAATTAACAAAGGCGTTTGGCGGTGTGGTTCAAAAATATATTCAAAGTCAACACGAAGTTTTAACAAACAGGATAAATGAGATTGATTGTTATGAGTTTGTAATAAATTCGGAAGAGGTCTCAAAAATAATTCAAAAGGTTTTTCCCGATCCATCCGAGGGCTGGGAATCGCTTGAAGGTCCAAAACCTAAACCCAAAAACGTCCAAAACAGAATCAGCGCCTGTCAGATTGATTCTCTGCTTGTTATTGGAAATTCAACGAATCTGATTTCAAAAGTGATTGCAAATAAGGTTGGGAAGTCTCAGACATCATTGCTTGATAACCAGGAGTTTAAAAAATTTTATGATTCGCGTCCTCAGGAAAGTCTGTTGTGCGCGTGGGCAAACATTGAGTCTGTTCTTCAGATAGCCGTGCCAAAACCGCAGGATGAGGCGCAGCAGAAGAAACAGCCGCAGGCTGGCTTTGACATTAATGTGCCTAAAATTCTCAACGCGCTGGGTTTAATGGCGTTAAAGGGGATAGAAGCGACGACTCAATTTACCACGAATGGTTCTGTGTTGGACATTTTTTTGCGATGCCCTGAAAATGAACGAGCGGGTTTGATAAAGGCACTGATACCCGAAAAAATGGACTCAACAATTCCGTCATTTGTTCCTTCTAATGCGGTCAGTTTCGTCAGGTATCGCCTTGATATTCAAAAAGCGTGGGGGGTTATTGAAACAACCCTTGAACAGATTGATCCCAAAATACCGAACGTTTTGAACCTGATGTTGCAGACGGCTGGAAGGGCGAAGAATCCAAATTTTGACTGGAGAAAGGATATCATTGGCGCGCTTGGCAACGATATTATTGTATATGTAAAAAATCCGGAAAAGGCAGCTATTGAAAACATAAACAGAAGTCGGAGACTTGTGCTTATAAGCTCCGCCAATCCTGAACAACTTGGAAACTCTATTAAAAATCTGACTGCGTTGTCACCAAAACCGCCTGAAATCAAGGAACGGGAGATTGCTGGCAGAAAGGTTTACTATTGGGAGACGCCGCGAATGGTTCAAAACCCTGACAGAAAAGAAGCGCCAAACTTTACGTTCATCACCGCTAATGGAAACAATCTTGTGGTGGCAAATGACATTTCAATTTTACAGGAATATTTGAATTTCGCAGAAGGCAAAACGGATCAATTGAAAAACCTGGCTGGATTAAATGAGGCTATTGCAGGCATTGGAGCGGCTAATTCGGGGCTGATAATATTCCAGAACTCAAGGGAACAGACGAAATTTCAATACACGTTGTTGAAAAACGAGACCGACACAATCGCCTCGCTTTTAGCAATGACGCCAATCGGGATCCGACTTGGTTTAGGAGAGGATAGCAAGCTTTTGCGGCAATGGATTGATCCCACCTTGTTGCCGGATTTCAGCAAGATAGAGAAGTATTTCTACATCACCGTATCGGGGTTAAGTGTAGAAAAAGAGGGTTTAAGGTTCAGGAGTGTCTCTCCAATACCGCCTGAATTGAAATGAACATAATTTAAATGGCACGAATCTGAGCACTGGATAGGATTGACAGTTCAATATTTAAAAAGTAGATTTTTAAAAATTATGAAAACAAAAGTATCACGAAGAACAGCATTGAAATCGTTTGGCGGCGCGGTTGCAACGTTTGGAATTCTCACTGCTACGGTTAAACAGGCAAGCGCCGCAGAAGAATTAAAGGTTAAACTCAAAGGCAATATTCATCATTCGGTTTCCCGTTGGTGTTATGGAAAACTTTCTCTGGACGACCTGTGCAAGGCGTGCGTTGATATCGGGATTGAATCGGTTGAACTTCTTGGTCCTTCTGAATGGCCAACCGTTAAGAAGTATGGGCTTACCTGCGCAATGTGTAACGGACCCGACAGCATAGGATACGGGTTTAACAGAGTTGAACATCACGACGATCTGGTTTCAAAGTTTGAAAAGGCAATTCCCCAGGTAGCCGAATTTGGATTTCCGAATATTATCTGCTTCAGCGGAAATCGGCGTGGGATGAGCGATGAAGAAGGGCTTGAAAATTGCGTAAAAGGTTTAAAACGGCTTATGCCGATTGCCGAGAAATACAAAGTTACAGTGGTGCTTGAACTTTTGAACAGCAAAGTGAACCATAAAGATTATATGGCTGACCACACCGCGTGGGGAGTTGAGCTTTGCAAGCGGGTAGGTTCTGAACGTCTAAAACTCCTCTATGATATATATCATATGCAAATAATGGAAGGAGACCTGATTCGCACCATCAAAGAAAACTATAAGTACATCGGTCATTATCACACAGGGGGAAATCCGGGACGCAATGAAATTGATGAAACGCAAGAGATTAATTACCCTGCGGTAATGAAGGCTATTGTATCCACAGGTTATAAAGGATTTGTCGGACAGGAATTCATTCCCAAACGCGACCCCATCGCCTCTTTGCGTCAGGCAATTATGATTTGCGACGTGTAACGACGCCTGAAAATCTCTGGTTTATAATCAGGCTTTGCGGCTTAATTTGAGCCGAGAAAGCCTGAATTTTTTTAGTCCATTCTAAAATGTTTGACCGATTTTAGTTAAACGTGTATAAATAATTTATTCAGAAAAAACGCAGAGGGCTGATTTATGCAAACGATTCTTCCGTCAGAGTTGAAACGTGGAATGGTGCTAATGATTGAAGGGGCGCCATTTATACTGGACGATTATCACATCACCGGCACCGCTCAAACAAAGCACAAAATCCATAGCCGTTTGAGAAATCTTAAATCGGGAAGAATTGTTGAGCGAGTATTTAACGAAAATGAAAGGGTAACTCTTGCTGATCTGAGTTATCGCCGCGTTGTTTATAGTTATAAGAACGGCGACGATTATGTGTTTACAGACTGCGAGACTTATGACGAGTATACCCTGACAAAAGACCAGATTGGCGACAGATATTGGTTTTTAAAAGACGATATTGAGTATAAAGCGATATTTCTTGAAGGCAAATTTATGGACATAGTGTTGCCCCCGTCAATAGCGCTCAAGGTTGTTGATACCGCTCCGGCAATTCGCGGCGGTTCAGACTCTACCTGGAAACCGGCAAAACTTGAAACCGGTCTTGAAATAATGGTGCCGCTCTTCATTGATAAGGACGAGGTAATTCGCGTTGATACTACCGAGCGCAAATACGTCGGAAAAGAATCAAAATAAACACTTGTATTGACCTAAATCATTAACATTGAACTCAACTGTTGATTCCATAATCGGTCAAAATACAACCTTATTTT
>JBAMMJ010000254.1:0-16815 GCA_039793825.1 Verrucomicrobiota bacterium
GATGTCACAAAGCGGTGTTGCGCCTGCTTGTGCAGGCTTAACACCGCACTCCATATAAGCACATTACAAAAATTTCAATTAATTATGGATATAGTCCGATAAATTAGTTTTCAATCTATTGTGATGCGAATTGATTCTTTTTTGCAAGTTGCTTTAAATAATTCTCAATTTCATCCTGATCATTTGTTTATATCAAATTCAAGAAATAATGAAATTTGCGCTCTATTAATTAAGTTTGAAGGGTGAGATAGATTTTGGCGTAATTTGTTAAATTTTTCAATTGGAGCGGCTGGCGAGAATTCATTTTGAGAATTCATAAATTTCTCCCTGTTTTATTTGTATGGTTTATTGTTTGTTATATTATGATAGGGTAATATCAGAAAATTTAAATTAATGAGACAATGGCATTGAAAAGGATCGGGATAATAGGCGGGGGAATTGTCGGTTTAGCTACCGCTTTTCGTTTATTGGAAAAATGCGGCGTGGCTAAAGTGATATTATTTGAGAAGGAGGACCGGGTCGGAGCACATCAAAGTAGCCATAACAGCGGCGTTTTACACGCAGGCTTGTATTACAAACCAGGCTCTGAAAAGGCAAAATTGGCTGTCCGTGGCATTAAACAGATGGTGGCATTTTGCAAACAATACAATATTCCGCACGAAATTTGCGGAAAACTCGTTGTTGCGACTAATACGCAGGAGGTGGAAAGACTTAGAAATTTATTTCATCAGGGTGTGGCGAATGGATTGAGCGGTTTAAAATTGCTTGAAGGCAGTGAAATACGTAGATACGAGCCGAATGTAAATGGCATTGGCGCAATTTTTGTGCCCGAAGAAGGGATCGTTGATTACTCTGCTGTATGCGAGAGACTTGCCGGAATTATTATGGAGAGGGGTGGGGAAATTAGACTTAACAGTAATGTGAATTGCCTGAAGTTTAAGGACGGTGTCTGGGAGGTAAGGACTACGAATGGCGGTGAATTTGCAGTTGATTATATTGTCAACTGCGGAGGATTGCATTGCGACAGAATTGCAACAATGGCTGGGGAAAAACCAGATGTTCGGATAATTCCATTCAGGGGGGAATATTATAAAATAAGAAAAGAGAGAGAATCTATAGTCAAAAACCTTGTATATCCTGTTCCAGACCCCAAGTTTCCGTTTTTAGGCGTTCATTTTACCCGATTAATCTATGGGGGGCTTGAGGCGGGACCTAACGCAGTCCTTGCATTTTCAAGAGAAGGCTACAGTCTATGGAAGATTAATTTGATTGACCTTGCTGACTCGTTAAGTTTCAAAGGGTTCTGTAGGTTTTTGAGTAAATATCCAGAAATGATACGGCGCGAGCTTAAGATTTCATTAAGCAAGAGTTATTTTTGTAGGGAATTGAAGAGACTCGTGCCGGAGATTGAAGAAGTGGATTTAGAGAGTGGACCCAGCGGTGTGCGCGCACAGGCTCTTGGCAAAGATGGGAGCCTGGTTCAAGATTTCTGTATCATTAAACAGGAGAAGGCGTTGCATATTTTAAACGCGCCGAGTCCAGCGGCGACCGCGTCGTTGGCGATTGGGGAAAAGATTGCTTCGTTAATTGGCGTGTAATATTGACTCAATAAACCTATTGATTGGGCGGAATTCTGTTTGATAGTCTTGATAATAATCAATGAGTAAACCGACTGATATACAGGTAACTGGTGTATGGCTTTATTTCATTCAGGTGCAAACCAGGGTTCCATTAAAGTTTGGGACAGAGACATTGAGCAGTGTGACCTGCGCTCGCGCAAAGGTGCAGGTGATGGATGCGCGCGGTCGTATTGCCACTGGTTGGGGAGAAACGCCATTAAGTGTGCAATGGGTATGGCCCTCGCAACACCCTTATGAGAAGCGGCACAATTCATTGATTGAATTTTGCAAATTGGTTGCAAGAGAACTTGTTGGGTTTGGGGCTAAGGGACATCCGATTGAGATAGGATATGATTTTATAGAATACAAACTTCCGAATTTATTGAATGAATTTAACCATAATCGCGTGGAGAAGTTGCCTTATCTTGCCGGGCTTTTATGTTTTTCGCTTTTTGACATAGCGGTTCACGACGCCTATGGAAATTTGCTTGGATTGCCTGTTTACGAGACTTACTGCCGCGATTTTATGAGCCGGGACCTTTCGGCATTTTTAGAGCCTGCCGAAGGGGCGAAGATATCATTTACTTTGCGGTATCCTGCGGATTTTCTGGTATTTCCGCGCCGGAATGTGATGAAGGTATGGCATCTGGTTGGTGGCCTTGACCCGATTGACGCCGATGATTTGACCGGGAATGAGCCAGATGACGGCTACCCTGTGTTGTTATCAGACTGGATAAAGAGAGATGGTTTGAAGTGTCTTAAGATTAAACTGCGCGGCAATGATGAAGTTTGGGATTATAACCGAATTATTCGGGTCGGCGCTTTAGCCATTCAACATAATGTAGATTGGTTGAGTGCCGATTTTAACTGCACTGTTACAGACCCCGGGTATGTTAATCAGATTTTAGATAGATTAAGAGACGAAATTCCGCGTATTTACGGGATGATTCTGTATGTTGAACAACCGTTTGCGTATGAATTGGAGAAAAATCCGATAGATGTACGGAGTGTTTCGGCAAGAAAACCGCTTTTTCTTGATGAAAGCGCCCACGATTGGCGGATGATTCGGCTTGGGCGCTCGCTTGGATGGAGCGGAGTGGCGCTAAAGACCTGCAAGACGCAAACCGGCGCGATATTGTCAGCCTGTTGGGCGCAGGCGCACGGTATGACTTTGATGGTTCAGGATTTGACAAATCCGATGCTTGCTCAAATACCCCATTTAATGCTTGCCGCCCATTTAAATACAATTATGGGCGTTGAGACAAACTCTATGCAATTTTATCCTGAGGCATCACGTCCTGAGGCGATGGTTCATCCGGGGGTTTATTCAAGAAAAAATGGCGTTGTTGACCTATCTACGGTTCAGGGTTCGGGGTTTGGTTATAGAATTGATGAGGTTAAACGGGAGTTGCCGCAGCCAGCTGTTGAGATATTCGGGTGAATATTCATTAACCGTGAATTATGAGCTGAATGTTTTCCGGGAGATTTTTGGCGACTTCATCAATTACATTGCCTCTTAAAATTTTGAGAAGGGCCTGCCGCTGGGATGCGCCTAAAATCAGCATATCAATGCCCAGCGTTGCGGCAAGGTCAAGAATGGTTAAAGGCGCATTATCACTGACGGCATATAGAGGAACTACTTTGACTTCATTTTTTTCGCCTTGATTGAGCATATAAGTCATAATTTTAACTGCGTCAGTGTCATCCTGCCATTTTTGTGGTCCATAATAATTACCTGTTCCTAAAAGAGTTACAGATATTTCTCTAACATACAGAACGTAGAGAATTGCCTTTCGGAGTCGGGCTTCTTCTAAGGCGAATCGCAAGACGGGGGTTATCCCGCGAGCAGCAACCATAATTGCCTGACCATCCCCGATATTAAGTTTAAAATCCGGGACAGATTCCGGCAGGAGTTGAGCGGCTATATGTTCTTTAACTACGAGAGTTCTGTAACCAGCAAGTTTTTGGGTATAACTCCTTATTCCGAGCCCAACACCAACCACGCAAACGGCAAAAAAGAGCGCATCTTGATGAGTCTTGGCGATTGTTAGCTCAATGGCAAACATTATTAAGAAGGTTAATCCCATCACGATTCTCTCATACCATTTGATTGAGAGTTTTCGGTTGAAGCTGCAGGAGCCGAGGTTAACTGTGATTGCGCCGACAACGCCTATTGCATACAATCCCATCAGAGATTCAAGATTGGTGGATATCCCGGCGATTACAAATGGCAACGTGAATGCTATCAGCAACGGAAATAGCGGGACACCATATTTGTTTAGTTTTGTAAACGAATGGGGCATTTCGCCGTCGCGCGCCAGCATATAAAACAGCCCGATCAGAGCCCCAATGGCGGTATTTACAGCGCTTAAAAGAAGCAGACCAACAACTATTCCTGTTACGGCAGAAAATATTTTGCCGAATAGGGCACCGAATAATTTGGTTCCGTATTGTTCGGCAAGAACTCTGAGCATATCTTCCCATCGTTCACGCAAAAGCGGTTCTAAATCACGGGGAAGAGAATACATTGCGAGGGCAAGAATTGCCGTTCCCAGAACACACTCAATAGCAACGACAAAAATAGCCTTTTTTGCCGTTTTTGACACGCACGGTTTATCATAGGTTGCGCCGGGGTCAAGTTTCATTACTCCGGTAAGGTTAGCGATTGCTTCAACCCCGCTTAACGCCAGAATTAAACTCGTAAATGCTAACCAATTGACGGTGAATCCGGGTTTTAACGGTTCTAAATTCTTTGTAGTAAGGAACGGAACGCTGAATATTATGATTAACAATACCATAGAAGCCATAAGGATGGCAAAGGTCATTGCAACGCTACCGGTGTGCTTCGGACCGAAATAATTAAGGGTTCCGATGATAACAATAAATCCCATCGTTGCTATTTGAACATATTCTTTTGGGATACCGAAATAGAGCATAGCCGCCCAGCAACTCATTGCTGCTGTAACGGTAAAGTTTGCGACAAGGAGCAGGGCACCGATTACCGCTAAAATTCTGCTCTGGTTTCGCGCGGCTGAATAGACGCCGCCGCCGTCGGGAAAATGCTTACAAACGATTGTATAGTTGTAGGCTACAATAGCAGTGAGTGCGAGAACCGCAAGGATTATTGGGTAAGATTGATACCCCAGAGCGAAGGCGCTTGCGCTGAAGGCAAAGCCTGTTACATAGGCTTTGCTTGTTCCCCAGTCGCCATAAAGAAGCCCTGCGGCGCGTTTCCAATCTACATTTCTCGGTCTATGTAATCCAAAACCTTCCATTAAAAAAATTAAACGTTGTTCGGTTTAGCCAACGTTTCGTCAAAAATAAATTCGTTTAATTAACCGATGTTTAGATTTTTACTTCAGTCAAATTTAAAACTCGGTCTGTTAATATATATTTGCAATTATGCCCTAATCTGGTAAGTTAGGTCAAGGTGATTAGGCATAGACATAGATTTAGAAAGGGCAGGTGTGGTGATGGTTCGGGCAGGAATGAATGCCCGGGCAAGGGGGTGTGCCCTCTGAGCGAGGTCAAAGAGGGAACAGTGGTAAAGATTAAACAACTGCTTGCCTGTCCGGAGATGTGTCAACGACTTCGCGAGATGGGATTATGCGAAGAGCAGCAGATCCGGTTGCTGCTAAAAGAATCAAACCTTATCTGCCAACTTTGCAATATGAGACTTGGATTGAGCGCCGACCTTGCGGATTCTATCATTGTTGAACCGGTAAATTCTGATAAAGATAAAAAGACAGTTTGAGCCTGATATATTTGCGGTGTAAAAATGAGTGATGAATAATACTGGCTTATGACAATCACCGGTGTGCCGTTAACAAAAATGGTTCAGGGGAGCAAATGTATAATTGCGGCAATTGATCTCCCCTCTGAGTCCCGCGGACGTTTTTTTGAATTGGGTTTGCTTGTCGGAACAACTATTGAGATTGTAAGATATGCGCCTCTTGGAGACCCGATAGAGATAAAAGTCCGCGGCTATAGACTAACCATTCCTCGCAATGAGGCAGAAAAGATTTTGGTGGTTAATCAGGGCGATTAACTTTCTCCTCCTCTTTAAATTCTTTCCGATTAGGTTATAATAATTCATTAAGTTTTTTCTGCTTATAATTATTTATGGGTGAGCAAAAAGCAGTGGGCGCGGGGCGCAAGACTTTTTATGTCGCATTGACTGGAAATCCGAATTGCGGCAAGACGACCATTTTCAACGCGCTAACTGGATTGAGGGCAAAAGTTGGAAATTATCCGGGCGTGACTGTGGAGCGGAAGGAGGGGAGATTGAAGGGCACGCCGCCATACCAGCAGATTATGATACTGGATTTGCCCGGCATTTATAGCCTTTCGCCAAAATCTTTAGACGAACAGATCGCGAGGGATGTTCTATTTAACAGGCTTCAAGATATTCCACGGGTTTCGTTGGTTGTAATAGTTATTGACGCGTCAAATCTCCAGCGAAATCTTTATTATGCGACGCAGGTCATTGAGCTTGGCTATCCGGTAATAATTGCGCTCAATATGATGGATGTTGCGGCTGAAAACGGTCAGTTTGTAAACATAGATAAACTTCATCACAGTCTTGACGCGATGGTGGTTCCGCTTGTTGCAAGCAAAAAGGAGGGGATCACGGCTTTGCGCCAGGCGATCATTGAGCAAGTTTCAGAAACAACATCATCAAAAGTTCAAGAACGTCCCCTATTCTGGGAGATGCCTGACTATTATAAAGTGTGGGTTGAGAAGATTGCCGGGATATTAAAAGCGGAAAACCCCGAGCCAAAGATAAATCCGTATGCGGAGGCTTTGCTGATTTTATCGGATGAAAAGTTGGTCGGCGAATCCGAAGAGGCGCAGGGAGCGACGTTGTATTCGCCTGCCGTTTGTAAGGTAGTTCGGGATGCCCGCAGGTGTATTGAAGAGCAGGGGGGCGATTGGAGAACCGACCCGATTGAAGGCAGGTATTTAAGCGTCTCAAAAATTTGCGCCGGGTGTGTTACCCAGATTCAGAATGTACAGGAAACCTTTAGCGATAAACTGGACAGGATAATCACACATCGTGTATTTGGACTGGTTATCTTTTTTGGAATAATGCTTCTTATGTTTCAGAGCATCTTCAGGTTAGCGAAAGCGCCGATGGAGTGGATTGGTTCGCTGGTTGAGATGCTCGGAAGTTGGGTTACTGCGAGTATGCCGCCCGGGGCTCTGACAGACCTTATAACAAACGGGGTAATAACAGGGGTTGGGGCGGTGGTTGTTTTTTTGCCGCAGATTTTGCTCCTGTTTTTATTCTTAAGCCTGCTTGAAGACACAGGCTATATGTCAAGGGCGGCGTTTATAATGGATAGATTGATGAGCAAGGTTGGCTTGCACGGGAAAAGTTTTATTCCGCTTTTGAGTTCTTTTGCCTGCGCTATTCCGGGAATTATGGCGACGCGGACGATTGAGAGCCATAAGGACCGTCTTGTGACGATTTTAATTGCACCACTAATGAGTTGCTCGGCGCGGTTGCCTGTTTATAGTGTTTTAATTGCAGCCTGCATACCAGACTTAAAGGTCTTTGGGTTTTTCAGATTACAGGGGTTTGTTTTAATGGGAGCCTATCTGCTCGGGATTTTACTCGCCATCGCCGTTGCGCTTATTTTTAAAAAGACTATTTTAAAAGGCGAAATTCCAATGTTGTTGTTGGAACTCCCCCCATACAAGAGGCCGGCTTTCTGGACGACGTTGTGCCATATGTGGGAGAGGTCTGTCATCTTTTTGCGGCAGGCTGGCACAATAATCCTCGGGATTAACATCATATTGTGGTTTTTGATGAGTTATCCAAGATCGGGAATCCAGCAGGAGTTCAATGAAAGGCTCACCCGCACAGTCAATTCCGCGCTCGGCGTCTCTTATGATGAAAAAGCGGCTCTAAATTATGTTGAAAAACTGCGCGAAAAATATCTTGATGTTGATTACAGAGGCAGTTTAACAAATAGCCAGGACAATATTGAACTGAGTTTGCTGTTAAAGATTGATGATCTTGAGCGGGAGACAAGGGCGAAGCAACTCAGCAACAGCTTTGCCGGAAGATTGGGGCGCGCCATTGAGCCGTTAATCAAGCCGCTTGGTTTTGATTGGAAGATCGGGATTGGAATTGTATCAAGTTTTGCCGCCCGCGAAACATTTGTGAGCACTATGGCTATTATTTACAACGCTGCGGCAGATGAAAAGGAGAAATCAATTATGGCTCTCGCAAATGCGTTTAAGGAACAAAGACGAAGCGACGGTTCAAAGTTGTTTACGCCGCTCACCGGAATTAGTCTCATTGTTTTTTATGCCTGCGCCCTTCAATGCACTGCGACAATAGTGGTTGTGCGACGGGAGACTAATTCGTGGAAATGGACTATCTTTCAATGGCTTTATCTTGGCGGGCTTGCGTGGACATTATCCTTTTTGGTCTGGAATATCGGGAGGGCTTTAGGATATTAAAATGCCATTACCTACAATTACTGCTGCTATTTTTGAAATTTTTCTATACCGATAAGGTTAATTACCTTTAATATATCTACCGCGCGCGCAAGTGATGGGTCTTGAATTAACTTTTGCTGGGAGTCCTGCGGTTTAGCGGATTTTTCAACAGGCGGTAGATCGCCTGAGAGGTCAATGCCCTCTTTTTTCATTCTAACCAGTTCAGCTTCGTTAAGGCGCGGACGGGTTGCTCGCGCAGTCTGGCTTGACTCCAACGCCTCCAATCTTCTGGGTAATTTATACGGGTTAGCGATGAAGTCGCGTTCATCTTCAATTGGCGTGTCAACGACGATATCAGGTTTGAGTCCGTTTGTTTGAACGGGGGTGTCGTCAGAATATTTTATTGAGGCTGACGCTATACGGAGGATTTGACCGGTTGAAAGTTTGATTTCAGTAAAGGAGTGCGCAGTTCCAGATGTGTTGTTGCCGATGGATATAACAGATTTGCAATTCATCAAAGAAAGCGCAAGCGCCTCTGCCGCGTTTGCGGTTTCTTTATTTACCAGCAGGATGGTTGGCGTTGTAATTGCGTTGGTTTTTGCCGTAGTTTTAAATATTTTGTCTCCCAATTTAAACAATTGCTTCTCGTTGCTGTAAAAAAGGTCTGCGAATTTAGCGGCGGCTTCGTAGTTTTTGCCGGAGGTAAATCTAAGGTCTATAATTATGCCTTTCAACTCATTTGTCTTCTGGATTTGATTCAATAAATCTGCAAATTGATTCGGGAGTGTTTGGATTACCGCGCCAATTTTGAAGCAGACAATATTGCTTTCAAAGAATTGGATATTTGAAACCGCTTCCATAGATTCTTCAATATTCTCTTTTGAGACTATCTGGACGTAGTTTGAAAAGCGGTTTAATATGCCGTTTAAAGCCGCGGCTTCTAATTCGGGTTCTGGAATTCCTGTCAATTTAGATTTTAAAATGTCATAGACCTCTTTAAACTGCGGCGGTTTGACATTTTGGGAATAAAGATTTAACACGCAAGCCGTTATTGATAAAACAATTGTTATAATTCTAAATCTGCCCATAATGATTTATATTCCCACAGGTTTTAAAAATTTTCCAACTTATAAAATTTTTAGCGCCTTTGCGGCGATATCGCGGCGATAGAAAGCGCCTTCAAAATGGATTTTTTCAACGGCAGCATAAGCCCTGTTTTTTGCCTCTTCAAGGGTGCTGCCGCGGGCTGTTACGCCGAGAACGCGTCCGCCGGTTGTAACAAATTTGCCGTCGCAAAGCGCTGTTCCTGCGTGAAACACCTTTACATTTGCCTCTTCTTCGGCTTTATCAATGCCTGTTATGGGTTTTCCTTTCTGATAGGCGCCCGGGTATCCGGCAGAAGCCATTATAACGCAAACGGCGGCGCCGGTTTTCCATTGCAATTGATGTTTTTCAAGCGTTCCGTCAACGCATGCCATCATCAATTCAAACAGGTCGTTTTGAAGCAGCGCCAGGTAGACCTGTGTTTCGGGGTCTCCAAATCGGGAATTGAATTCAAGCACTTTTGGTCCGCTTTTTGTTAGCATAATTCCCGGATAAATAATCCCGCGATAGTCAATCGCCTCTTCGTTGCAGCCGCGAAGCCAGCGATCGATGATTAGCCGTTTTGCCAATAGCATACCCTCGCCATCTAAAAATGGCGTTGGACAATACGTTCCCATACCGCCGGTGTTCGGTCCTTTGTCATCGTCGTAAGCCCGTTTGTGGTCTTGCGAGGTTGGAAAAAGCAGCGCGGTTTTGCCATCGCAAAGGGCGTGAAGCGAAATTTCTATTCCATCAAGCAATTCCTGAATGATAATCTTTGAACCTGCTTTTCCAAAAGTCCCTTTTACGAGCATCTCTTCAATGGCGCGGTCGGCGGCTTCCATATCCCTGCAAACTATTACGCCTTTGCCCAGGGCAAGCCCGTCGGCTTTTATTGCGCAACGACCGCCAAGAGCGGCTGCATACCGGGAGGCGGATTGAAAGTCGGTAAAAACAGCACCTTTTGCTGTCGGGATTCCGTATTTTTCCATAAACTGCTGGGAGAACGCCTTTGAAGATTCAAATTGGGCGGCTTTTTTATTTGGGCCCCAGATACGGAGGTTGTTTTGCTCAAACAGATCAACAATCCCCATTGCCAGTGGATTGTCCGGACCGACCACAGTAAGGTCGGGTTTGGTTTCAAGGGCGAATTTCAAGAGGTTTTCAAGGTCTTCGGCGCCAATTTTTACGCACTCCACAGCAGACCCGTTTTTAGCGAGCCGCTCGCCTCCGATGCCGGCATTTCCGGGCGCGCACCACATTTTTGAAATATGTGGCGAGCGCGCAAGTTTCCAGACTATCGCGTGTTCTCTTCCGCCTGATCCTATAACCAGAACTTTCATTGGTATATTAATTCAACGATTTGGTTTAGTGATTCAAAGGAATTAGTTTTGCCTGTTTACCGCATGGCTCGCGCTATTGCGTTCCACCATATATCATAAAGTTTTTCAACTTCCCAGCAGTGTTCGCCTGCGTCGGTCTTTATCAAGAGTTTTGACCCGCCTACCTTGCCGATTTCAGCCGCAGGATAATTGTAAATTGCCGCGCGGGCTAAAATCTTACCTGTGTTATGTTTATCTGTGGTAATGACAACGCGGTTCTGGGTTTCGCCGAACAACAATGCTTCGGGCAGGATTTTTTGGGGGTCAAGCCCGAATTTTTCAAGAGTTTCTCCGGTAAGATTTATTTCAGCTCCAATAAGTCGCGGTGTATTGCGGGCGATTTGATGGCTTATGCAGCACTCTGCGAGGCAAACAGCAAGCCCGCCGTCGCTGCAATCGTGAGCGCTTTTAACGCCTCCGCCATAAATGAGCCCGAGCAAAGTTTCTATAAGGAGCGCAGCCTGGTTTAAATCGCACGGTGGCGGAGAGCCGTTTTTAATTCCGTGAACAACTTTTAAAAATGCGCTGCCGCCAAGCCCCTGCAAGGGGTCATCAATGTTCACAGGGGAGCCAATGAGAATAATTGAATCGCCTTCGTCTTTAAACCACTGCGTCGTTATATATTCGGGTTTTTCAATCAAACCGACCATTGCGATAGTCGGCGTCGGATCAATTGCGCCTGAGGGATTTTGATTGTAAAGGCTGCAATTGCCGCCTGTGATTGGCGTATTCAGGGCGCGGCAGGCGTCTCCAATTCCCCTTACGCTTTCTTTGAGCTGATAAAAAAGTTCTGGATTATACGGATTGCCGAAATTCAGATTATCTGTTACGCCCAGCGGTTTTGCTCCGCTGCAGGCGAGGTTTCGCGCGGCTTCAGCAACAGCGATTTTTGAGCCTTCATAGGGGTCAAGATAGACATAGGAGCCGTTGCAGTCGGAGGTTATGGCAATGTATTTTTCTGGGATTTTATCTAATGGAATCTGTGTTGCGCTGCCGATGTTCACATCTTCGGGCTCCGGAGGCAGGCAATCGGTTTTGATTCTGATCACTGCCGCGTCTGAGCCCGGGCAGACAACCGAGTTGTTTCTGACCATATAATCGTATTGGCGGTATACCCAGTTTTTTGAGGCTATTGATGGAAAGGCAAGCAAAGATTGGAGTTGTTCAACTGGTTCGTATTTTCGTTGAATCTGGTCCAGTCTGAACGCCCTGACGGCTGCGAGGTATGACGGCTCGCGCGCCTCGCGATGATAGACCGGGGACTCGGTGGCGATTGCCTTTGCCGGGATATTGGCAACCACCTCTCCGTTGTATTTTACTACCATCCTGCCGGTGTCGGTCACAACGCCGATTTGAGACCACGGCAAATCCCATTTATCAAAGATTTTCTTTACTTCTTCTTCTCTGCCTTTATGGACGATGATGAGCATCCGCTCCTGCGATTCGCTGAGCATAATTTCGTAAGGGGTCATATTCGGGGCGCGCTGCGGGACTTTATTTAATTCTATTTCTATCCCGGTGCTTGCCCGGGCGGCGGTTTCGCAGGTTGAACAGGTTAAGCCGGCGGCTCCCATATCTTGAATGCCGGCGACTGCCCCTGTGGCAAGTAATTCAAGACAGGCTTCGCATACAAGTTTTTCCATAAACGGGTCGCCTACCTGAACTGCGCCGCGCTGGATTTGAGCTGATTCATCAGTTAAATCTTGCGAGGCAAATGCAGCCCCTGCAAGCCCATCGCGTCCGGTGGCTGGGCCTACATAAAAAACAGGATTTCCCACGCCGCAGGCTCTGCCGCGGGCGATTTGGTTATGTTTTAATACGCCGAGACAGAACACATTGACAAGAGGATTACCCTCGTAAGATTCATCAAAATAAACCTCTCCTGCAATGGTTGGAATGCCAAAACAGTTCCCGTAATGGGCTATACCGGCAACAACGCCATTAAACAGGCGGCGGACCTCCGGGTTTGTTATATCGCCAAACCGCAACGAATCCAGAACGCAGAGCGGACGCGCCCCCATAGTAAAAATATCGCGAATGATGCCGCCGACCCCCGTTGCAGCGCCCTGAAACGGTTCAACCGCGCTGGGATGATTGTGCGACTCTATCTTAAAGGCAATTGCCAGACCGTCGCCAATGTCAATAATTCCGGCATTCTCCTCGCCTGCGCCAACAAGGATTCGCGGTGATTTGGTCGGAAAAGTCTTAAGTAATGGGCGCGTGTTTTTGTAGGAACAATGTTCGCTCCACATAACCGAAAAAATACCGAGCTCGGTGTATGTGGGCTCACGTCCGAGAATCGCTTTGATTTGTTCGTATTCTTCAGCAGAGAGATTGTGTTGTTTGACTAACTCAGGTGTAATTTTTGGCTCAGTCATTTTTGAAAATCAGGATTTTGCGGTGGTTGATTTTGCGGTTTTGGATTCGGTTAAAGTATGGATTATGCTTTGAAAAATAAAAACGCCATCGGCGCTATTCAGGATTGGTTCGCAGGCGCGTTCCGGGTGCGGCATCATTCCTGCAACATTGCGAGTTTCATTGCAAATGCCCGCTATATTTAAAAGCGAACCGTTCGGATTTGCCTGTTCGGTCAGATTTCCCTCTTTATCGCAATATTGAAAGAGGATGCAGTCGTCCGCCTTTAATTTTTGAATTGTTTCCGGGTCAGCATAATAGCAACCCTCGCCGTGAGCGATAGGGATTCGGAGCAGTTTTTTCTCCGGGATTTTGCAGGTAAATGGAGAGTTGGCGGTTGCGGGTTTTAAATAGACGTGTTCGCAGCGAAATTGCAATGAACGGTTCCTGATTAGCGCCCCAGGAAGAAGCCCGGCTTCGCACAGGATTTGGAATCCATTGCAGATGCCGAGCACGAGTCCGCCATTTTTTGCAAATTCGCTCACCGCCTGCATAACCGGGCTAAATCGCGCTATGGCTCCGGTGCGCAGGTAATCGCCATAGCTGAATCCGCCGGGGATTATTACCACATCGGCTCCGTTAAGCGAGGTCTCTTTGTGCCAGACAAAATACGCCTCGTGACCTAAAAGCCGAGCGGCGTATATTGCGTCCTGGTCACAATTTGACGCCGGAAACTGCACTACAGCAAATCTCATATAAACATTTTCAATATACTCTAATTCTGAAAATTTTGCCGCTTATTCCAGTTCAAGCGAATAATCTTCTATGACTGGATTTGAAAGAAACCGCCTGCAGGCTTCATCAAGTTGTTTTTTAGCCGCTTCAGGGTCTTTGCCGTCCAGTTCAATTTCAATATATTTGCCTACGTGGACAGCCCGAATGCCGGTATACCCCATATGTTCAAGCGCCCCCTGCACGGTTTTCCCCTGAGGGTCAACTACAGCCTTTTTAGGCGTTATGATTATCTTAGCTTTCATCGTTAAGAATTAAAAATTAATTAAATCCGATATCCTTTTATAATAGAACTTACCTTTCAATAGTAAAAACAAAAACTTTGAATAATGAATGAACGGGTCGGATTATTCGTCAATTTCATAGGATATTCCGCTTAATATGCGGAGAAAGAACTCCAAAAATATAAAGATGGAAAAATCAGCGATGGGATTGGTAGCGAACAAAAATAAAATAAAAAAGAAAGCCGGGTTTACACTGATAGAATTGCTCGTTGTTATAGCCTGTATTTCCATACTTGTTTCTATGCTGTTGCCTGCGCTTGCGCGGGCTAAGGAAAAGGGATTGACTACACGATGTTTGAGCAATCTCAAGCAACTTGGCGTTGCAATGATGATGTATGGAGACGATAACAATCAATTGTTGCCCGCGGCTCACGGCAGCGTTGATTGGAGTTCGGACAATCCGCCTCCCTGGCCCAAGCCGATGCTGGATTACTATAGCAACACAAATATTTTAAGATGTCCGCAATTGAGCCAGTGTTATAACCAGATTGCGGTGAGTTACTTTATGGGCTCGCGCGCTGCCTACGCCGAAATTACAAACCACAACAGCGTTAACTTCAATAAAATCAAGTTGCCAGATAAATATATACTCTCTGGCGATGCCAACTATCCCAACTTTGCCCATTATGACGCCGATCCGGATAATTATTCTCAGGAAACTCTGTTTTACGAGGACTCGCCGGTTCACAACAAAAGCGTGAATATACTGTTTGCGGATTTTCACGCAAAGACATACAAACGTTGGACGCCAGCCGATATGACTTATTCCTACACCGCGCCCGGCGTTGACTGGTGGTCTGCCGGACCTTAGCTTTTACACGTTTTAAAGAAATTATTCTATAGCCAGAATCCTGCAATTGCCCTGCCGCTTCAATTCTTGTAGGGTAGTTTCGGCAGCATTGTATGAAGCTTAAATTGATAAAGTTTTTTATTGCGATTTTGCTTTTGCCTGTCTGTGCGGGCGGCTTTGAGACGGTGTGGTTTCTGATTAAAGCCTGCGGAAACCTCAACACTGTATGGGCGCCGATCCTTGCCGGGGTTGCGTGCTGGCTTGTGATTTATATTTTATTGCCAAAACCGATGCTCCTCTATGTATTCGGACACGAGTTGACTCACGCCTTCTGGACTCTTGTTTTTGGCGGAAGGGTAAAACGGTTAAGAGCCTCAGCAAAAGGCGGTCATGTTGTTGTGACAAAAGATAATTTCGTGGTTTTTCTGGCGCCCTATTTTTTTCCATTTTACGCCTTCATCATTGTTGTGGCTTATGCAATCGGGAGCGCCTTTTATGATTTGCAGAAATACAGGGCGTTTTTTCATCTTCTTTTGGGTATGGCATACGCCTTTCACATCACTTTTACAATCAGCGTCCTGCAAACTAAACAGAGTGATATTTTGTCTCAGGGACGGGTTTTTTCTTGGATAATAATCGCAATTGGGAACCTGCTTGTTTTAATTATTGCGTTGCCAATCTTGAGCGGTTTCAGCCTGACAACTTCTTTAAAATTTTGGGCAATATCCGCCATGAACTGGTATGAACAAATCTTTTCCGTAATAATGGGAGTAATTTCTAAGAACTGAGGCGCTTTTTGTAAATCCTGTAGTTGAGACAGCGACTATGATGTGATTTAATAGAAGAATTGACAGGCGAATTTGATTTGCTAAGTCGGCATAAAAGACTTTAAGAACCACATCGCTGTTATTAATCAGCAGCCGGGAAGAGAGCGCCACAATAATTTTTTTTTGATATCTTATAATTTTCGCTTGTAAAAGAGTTTATTTTATAACTAATATATCATACTTGAGGATTATATTCCTCAAAAAGAATTGAGGCTAAAAATATGTTTTCGTTGCAACGAATTTTAGGACACGACAAAAAGTTTTTTGAACTCTTTGAAGAAAGCATCAAAGAGGCAAAAAACAGCGTAGATATATTAAAAAAGATGATTAATAGCGGGGCGACAAAGGAAGACATTGCCAGGTTGTCGTCTGTTCGGCAAAAGAATAAGCAAATTGCCGTGGAGGTAAAAACGTTGTTATGCAAAACATTTGTGACCGGTTTTGACCGCGAGGACCTTGAAGACCTTGCGAACGCGATATACAAAATACCAAAAACGATAGAGAAATTCGCCGAGCGATTCAATGTGGCGCGGAACGTTATAAAAAATATAGATTTTTCACGTCATACAGCGCTTATAGAAGAAGAGCTCACAATTCTTTCTGAGATGCTTGAGGCTTTGCGGAAAGAGGAATCTGAGAAATTAATGGATTTGAATCAAAAACTTCATAAGGTTGAGGTCAGGGGGGATGAACTGCTAAATGAACTGGTTTGCGAACTTTACTCGGGGAAATACGAGTCGTTGCAAGTTATTATATTAAAAGACCTGTTTGAGATGTTAGAGAAGGTATTGGATAGGTCTCGTTCGGCGGGCAATGTTATGTACAGGATTATACTTAAGCATTCGTAATCAAATATGGCTCTTGTTCTTTCCGTAATCGTTATTGCTCTTGTCTTTGAATATATCAATGGATTCCATGACACCGCAAACGCTGTAGCGACATCAGTGGCAACCCGTGTTATGACGCCGGCGCAGGCGATAACGCTTTCTGCCGTAATGAATCTTGTTGGAGCAATGGCGGGGGTTGCGGTGGCAAAAACAATCGGGCAGGGGCTTGTTGAAACGCAATATATAAATTCGGTAGCGATGATCTGCGCTTTAATGGGAGCTATTACCTGGAACCTTATAACCTGGTATGTTGGGCTTCCATCAAGTTCAAGTCATGCGTTGATTGGCGGTCTGTGCGGCGCCGCTTTAGGAGCCGCGCAGGGAAGTTTTAGCGCCATTAAATGGG
>JBAMMJ010000255.1:0-1212 GCA_039793825.1 Verrucomicrobiota bacterium
TGTCACAAAGCGGTGTTGCGTTCGCGTTCGCTCACTTAACACCGCACTCCATAAAAGCACATTACAAAAATTTCGATTAATTATTTTGAGATATATTGGTTGACATCGTTAATAAAATTAATAAAATAATTCTTGAAATAAGCCAGAAACACTACCTATAAAAATTGGTTTATGAAAACAAACATAATCAGGAAGGCAGGCATTGTCTTTATATTCTGTTTATCAATTCTGTTTTCTTTTGCGCAGAATACGGAGGTTAAAGACGATGGCAAACCGGCAAGTTCAAACATTAAAGGTCAACAATACCCGAGGGTCCATTCCGATCTCAGAGCCACATTCCGGCTCAGGGCGCCTGAGGCAAAGAAGGTGGAGGTTGACGTCGGCGGAAAGCGATATCCGATGACTCTTGGGTCTAACGGTGTCTGGATGGTTACAACTGACCCGCTGGTTCCGGGTTTTCATTATTATTCAATTGTTATTGACGGCGTTGCTGTTTGCGACCCGGCGAGCGAAACTTTTTACGGGATGGGCAGGCAGGCAAGCGGGATTGAAGTTCCATCAAAAGGTGAAGATTTTTATCTGATTAAAGATGTCCCGCACGGCGATGTTCGCCAGCGCTATTATTTTTCAAAAACAACCGGTGAATGGCGGCGCGTGTTTGTCTATACGCCGCCAAACTATGACAATGAGCGCGAAACGCGATACCCGGTTTTATATCTTTTGCACGGCGGCGGCGAAGACGAGCGGGGGTGGGTGGTTCAGGGCTGCGTTCAACATATTATGGACAATCTGATTGCGGAGAAAAAGGCAAAGCCAATGATTGTGGTTATGGAGAATGGATATGCCCGAAAACCCGGCGAGCCGGAAACGTCGTTCCGCCCCGGCGGAACAAATGCCCCGCGAGATTTTACCTCTATGTTCAGCGCGCTGGTTGAGGTATATACCAACGACCTGATACCGTTTGTTGATTCCACATACAGGACGAAAACAAATCGCGAAGACCGCGCAATCGCAGGGTTATCAATGGGCGGTATGCAGTCGTTTATTATTGGATTAAATAATCTTGATAAGTTTGCCTACATTGGAGGATTCAGCGGCGCCGGCGGCGGACCTAACCCGGGCGGTTTTGATATTAAAAATTCTTACGGCGGCGTTATGGCAAATGCGGATGAATTCAACAAAAAGGTTAAAGTTCTGTTTTTAAGCATTGGA
>JBAMMJ010000255.1:1222-2117 GCA_039793825.1 Verrucomicrobiota bacterium
GTGTGAAGCGATACAGGGACGCGCTTGAAGAAGCCGGTATTAAAACAATTTACTATGAGTCGCCGGGAACATCGCATGAATGGCTAACCTGGCGTAGAAGTCTTCGCGAGTTTGCCCCGCTGCTTTTCAAAGACGCGGCGGTTGAAAGAAGAGAGGCTGCTTCGCGTCCGCGAGCGGGCGGTTTCGGCGGACCGATTGAATTGAGCCCGGATGACAAGCCGGCGTTTGACCTTCCGCCAGCCGGCTTTGATAAAAAACGCGATGACATCAAACACGGCAAATTGGAGATGGTTGAATACGAGTCTAAAACCGTCGGCACAACCCGCAAGATGCTGGTTTATACGCCCCCTGATTATTCGCCCGATAAAAAATATCCGGTGCTTTATCTTTTGCACGGCATCGGAGGAGATGAAACAGAATGGCGACGGTTCGCCTCGCCGGAGGTTTTGTTGGATAACCTGATTGCCGATGGGAAGGCGGTTCCGATGATTATTGTTATGCCAAACGGGCGGGCTCAAAAAAACGACCGAGCCGAGGGCAATGTTTACGCATCAGCCCCTGCTTTTGCGGTGTTTGAACAGGATTTGTTAAACGACGTAATCCCGGCGATAGAATCTAAATATTCAGTGAACACTAACCGTGAATACAGAGCCATAGCAGGATTGTCAATGGGTGGTGGCCAATCGCTAAATTTTGGATTGGGACATCTTGACAGATTCGCATGGATCGGGGCTTTTTCAGCGGCGCCGAACGCCAAACAACCGAATCAGCTCCTGCCTGACCCCGCTGCGGCAAAAAGCCAGATTAAATTGCTCTTTATATCCTGCGGAAACAAGGATGGCTTGATCAGGATCAGCAAAAACTTTCATTCGTATTTAAAACAAAACGATGTCCC
>JBAMMJ010000256.1:0-2104 GCA_039793825.1 Verrucomicrobiota bacterium
CGGGCTGAATCTTGATGATGTATATAGAGTTATCAATATTGCAGTCGGCGATACCCGCCCGGACCTGACTATCCTGCTATCAATCCCGCTTGAATTAAGCCTGCAACGAAGGAAGGTCAGAAACAACAGCAACAATGGAGAGATAAATTCAACCGCCGATAAGAAAAATACAAACCTCCGCGACAGATTTGAAGAGGCGGACAACGATTTTTTCCGACGAGTTCATTATGGTTTTGAACAGATAGCCAAACAGGAACCGCAGAGAATTAAAGTTCTGGATGCAACAAAGCCGATAGATGAGGTGTTTGAGGAAGTCTGGTCTATTGTTAAGGCTTATATTCAAAAATTTAAACAAAACCCGGATGAATGAGCTGATTCTGTGGTTGGGTTTGGTTTTCTTCTGGTAGAGCGAATAATTTTGTGATTTTGGAATAGGGTGGACAAAACGGTATCTCTTCACAAATATACAGAAGGTTTAAGGAGGTAGATCAGGAGTCGTAGGGATTTTGATTTAATTGAGGGGGCGCTGTTTTACTCGGTAGCGGCGCTAACGTAGCAATTCTTCTTATTTTTTTTCAATCTTTTTGTTGTTTTACTGAGGCAACGTTCAGGAAATTCAGCGACAGCCTATTTGTTTTTGGCGCCGTTTGTTTTAACTGTGAGGGTAATGTTAGTTTGTTTTGTTATCGTGGTAGAATTTGCCGTTTTGTTGACGACAAGGTTTGTTTTCGTCGTCACGACGTTTGTTTTGAGAGCCTGAGGCATTTGTTGCTGTTGTTGCTGGATGCGGGCTTGAACCAGTTCAGGATGCTGTTTTTCAAGCGACTGGACCCGACTCATTGCCTCCTGAGCCCAGCTTGAAAACATATCGGCACGTAAAATATCGTTATAAGCGCTATGCGCAAGGTCAAATTTGCCCTGTTTTTCCATCAACCTTGCGTAAGCTATCTTTGCCGGGATAAGCACGGAGGTTTCGGTTGAATAGCGTATGGTTACTTCCTGATATTTTGATGCGGCTTCGGTTTCTTTTCCCTGCGCTTCAAGACAGGCGGCGACACCCAGCGCTGCCTGGGCTGCAAATGCGTCATCTGGATATTCGCTTAAAAAACGTTCAAAGGTTTTTTGGGCATCTTGATATTTTCCAGTTTGATACAGAGAAGTTGCCGCGAGCAACAGCGCCCTTGGCGCGGCTTTTGTGCCGCGGTATTTTTCGTAAATTTCCATATATTTTTCTGCTGGAATTGGTGTGACCATTGACTCGCCAAGGGCTGGTCTTAACGCTGCGAGCGCGGCGCTTGCATCCGCTTCCCGTTGCCTTTTGAGGTGGACAAATGTTACGCCGCCAATCCAGACTACGAGAATTATCACACCGGCAATGATTAATTTTTTCTTGTTAACTTCAAGCCATGCCAGCAGTTCAAGACCAAGACTTGATTCGTCTGCTACCGGAGCCGCAATTTTTTCTTTTTCAACCATAATATATTATTCTAATTACATTGAGATTTAGAATATGCATTAATCTTAACTGAAATTGCAAGAAAGAAAAATTTTTCTTGCATTGATTTTAGAAATTGATAAAAAATTCGCCTGCTTTTTGATTTTTCGCAAATTTGCTTGCGAAAGTGAAAAGTATAGTTTATTTTAGAAAGCTATAAAAGGGCTGGTAGCAAAGCCCGCGCGGTGGCGGGTTGGTAGCTCAGCGGTAGAGCAGCGGCCTTTTAAGCCGTTGGTCCAGGGTTCGATCCCCTGCCAACCCACCATCTAAAATAAACCGCGTCTGTTAGTTATTTTAAATAACAAACCTGGCGCTAATTAAGCGACCCTATCGTCTAGCGGTCTAGGACACCGCCCTTTCACGGCGGTAACACGGGTTCGAGTCCCGTTAGGGTCGCCATTTTTTTCTCAAAAAAAGGTCAACATCATTAATTTTGAACCCATTGTTGTTCAAAACATTAAAGGAAAGATTCAATGTTCCTCCTTTATTACTAAAGCCGGGCAAAGTTTGAATTTTTATGAAATGTTTAATTCCTGAATCATTAGCATTTCAGGAAAAAGGCACTTTTGGGTAAAATAAGATTTTTCAAAATTATTTAGTAATTGGCTG
>JBAMMJ010000257.1:0-2075 GCA_039793825.1 Verrucomicrobiota bacterium
GACCCGCAAGGCTATAGAACTTTCAAGAGCCGCCGTGGAACGCATACCATTGCACAAGCCGCTTGAACTCAAGAAGTTGCCAATTAACCCAAACGTTCTAATAGTCGGTGGAGGAATCGCGGGGATTCACGCGGCGCTTGTATTGGCAAATGCAGGTAAACATGTGTATCTGGTGGAACGCGAACCGACTATCGGCGGGCATATGGCAAAGTTTGATAAAACCTTCCCCACTCTGGATTGCGCAGCCTGCGTTCTTACCCCGAAAATGGCTGCTGTAGGCAAACATCCAAATATAACATTGTGGACCTATTCTGATGTAATAAAAGTGGATGGGTTTGTAGGCAATTACAAAGTTACTGTGCGAAGACGTCCAAGATATGTTATTGAGGAACTATGCACCGGTTGTCTTGAATGTATTGACGCCTGCGTTTACAAAGAGCCGAAATTTCCAGACGAATTTAATCTCGGGCTTGGCAAACGCAAACCGGTATATATCCCATTTGCGCAGGCGATTCCATCGGTTGTTACAATTGATCCGAAAACCTGTATTGAATTAAAAACCGGCAAATGCAAAAAGACCTGTGTTGAAGCCTGCGGAGACAGGAAAGCGATTGATTTTAAGCAGCAAGAAGTGTTAAAGGAAATCACCGTCGGGGCGATAATTATTGCTACTGGATTCAAGACTTTTGACCCGGGAAAGGTTCTTTATTACGGATATGGCGTTTATCCCAATGTAATTACGTCCCTTGAAGCCGAACGGTTGCTCAACGCGGCTGGACCGACTGGTGGAGAGTTTTTAACCCGCGATGGCAGAAAGCCTAAAAGGGTCGCTATCATTCATTGTGTTGGTTCGCGCGATGAAAATACAAATAAATGGTGTTCGCGCGTTTGCTGTCTTTACTCAATAAAACTCGCCCATTTAATTCACGAAAGAACCGAAGCCGAGGTTTATAATTTTTATATAGATATGCGCACACCTGGCAAGAGTATGGAGGAGTTTTACACCCGGGTGGCTGAAGAGGGAATAAATTTTGTTCGCGGTAAAGTTGCTGATATTTATCCCGACCCAGCTGATGGGACAACCGGTCGTTTGATTGTGCAAGCCGAAGACACCCTGCTCGGCAGAATATTGAAGGTGCCCGTTGATCTTGCTGTATTATCGGTTGGACTTGAACCGCATCCGGAATCGGAAAATATTCGCAAGATGTTCAATTTAAGTTGCAGTTCCGAAGGCTGGTTTCTTGAGAGACATCCTAAACTTGCGCCTGTGAGCTCTTTTAACGACGGTATATATATTGCGGGTTGTTGTCAGGGACCGAAGGACATTCCTGACACCGTTGCGCAGGCGGGGGCTGCGGCGGCTGAAGCCTTTAGCCTGATTGACCTCGGCAATATAGAAATGGAACCCAACACGGCATTTATAATTGAATCGGAGTGTTCTGGTTGCAAATCCTGCATTCCGCTTTGTCCATATACAGCGATTTCGTTTGACCCTGTGAAGAAGAAATCAATCATCAATGAGGCGTTATGTAAAGGTTGCGGTACCTGTGTTGCCTCTTGCCCATCCGGGTCAATTGTGCAAAACTTATTTGAAGATAGTGAAATTATTAGTGAAATTAATGGACTTCTGGAACCATTAGAGATAAAATAGGTATTTATTTAATGAGGATTGAAAATGGAAACAGAGAATAAACAGAACAAAATTGGTAGCGGCAACGGGAGTTGGTCTCCGCGGATTGTTGCGTTTTTTTGCAACTGGTGCACATACACTGCTGCTGATCTTGCCGGCGTTTCGCGTATGAAGTATGCGCCGAACATCAGGGTCATACGGCTGATGTGTTCAGGTCGCGTTGATCCGCAATTTATCCTTGAAGCGCTTGCTCGCGGGGCTGACGGTGTTTTAATTGGCGGATGTCACCCGGGCGATTGTCACTATGCGGAAGGCAACTACAAGTGCCTGCGCAGGTTTAAGATGTTAAAACGAATGTTAAGCGATATGGGGATTGAAGATAAAAGGGTGCGGCTGGAATGGATAAGCGCCGCTGAGGGTGAAAAGGTTAAACGCGCTGTTAATG
>JBAMMJ010000258.1:0-14278 GCA_039793825.1 Verrucomicrobiota bacterium
GAAGCGGCGCTAATCCTGGTTTTGATTTTCTATATCGGAAAGTTGCGGGCGACACAATTAACGATTTTTGCCAGCGGATTTACCGGCGCCACACTTGAACTTGTAATGATACTCGCCTTTCAGACATTTTACGGTTCAATTTATCTACAAGTATCCATAATCATAACAATGTTTATGCTTGGGCTCACGGCTGGCGCGTACTGGTCAAATAATTGGCTTGAACGCGGTTATGAGGACGCAAAACAACAGGTATCAAGACTCGGTTTGTTAGCCGCCGCTATGGCGGCGCTCGGAGCTGTTATTTATCCGATATTAATATTATTTTCAAAATCGCTCATTACCATTTCATCACTTGGACAGGCAGGCATCTTTGCATTAACCTTTTTGATTGCCTTTATTGCAGGCGCGCAATTCCCGATAGCATGCGCGATTGGATCAAAAACAAAGCTTGAAGCCACGTCAAAAACATACGGGGCGGATTTTATAGGTGCTGCGCTCGGTTCGCTTTTAACAGGGACGTTGCTGATTCCGCTGGCTGGAGTAGCCGCGACCTGTCTTGCAACTGCAATATTCAACTCCTTATGCGCAACTCTGCTTTTTATGACAAACAAAAGAATTGGATAATTTTTAAAATAGAGATAATATTTAAGAATATTTTAGCCTGAGGAATTATGGCTAAATAGTTTAAATAGAAAAGGTTGGCAAGGATACTGGCAATTTTACTAATATTGGTGTCCAACAACCGCACCCATAATCAGCATTGAGGCTGGCTTTACTATGGGAACGAAAGCTAAAATAGGAATATAGTTTAAGCGCAACTGACTATGAATTGGATTGAACAATTAAAATACGACTCAAACGGATTGATACCGGCTATCATACAAGAAGAATCCACAGGCAAGGTCTTGATGATGGCGTGGATGAACAAAGAATCGCTTCAGACTACTATTCAAACCGGAAAAACCCATTTTTGGAGTCGTTCACGGAAAAAATTCTGGATGAAAGGCGAATCAAGTGGACATATACAGGTTGTAAAAAAAATTTCCTTTGATTGCGATGCCGATACGTTGTTGATTGAGGTTGAACAGATCGGTGCTGCCTGCCACGAAGGCTATAAATCTTGCTTTTTCCGCGAGGTTGACTTGAAAAACGGTTCTATCAACATCAACCAGAAAAGACTTGTTGATCCGGAAAAAATATATGGTCAAAAACAATGAAGAATTGCTTATAAAACCAAGTCACCTGCTTTATGATTTACCCAAAACGGGATGAATTCATTGAATTAAGCAAAAAGGGAAACCTGATACCCGTTGTGCTGCGGCTCCTTGCGGACTTTGAAACGCCGCTATCAGCATATAGCAAAATCCGCGGTAAAGAAGAGTCGTTTCTTCTTGAATCTGTTGAAGGTGGCGAACACGTTGGAAGGTATTCCTTCGTGGGATGCAAACCAAAAACCGTAATCAGGCAGGTTGGGAATGTGGTTGAAGTAAAAACCGAGGGCAAGATTGTGTCTTCTTACCGAGTCGTCAGAACTCCACGAAACTCAAATGAAGTCCGCGATGGTCTACAAGTGGTAGAAAAAATAATGACCAGATATAAGCCTGTTTCATTGCCCGGTTTACCAAGATTTATCGGCGGAGCAGTCGGTTATATTGGATATGAATTTATACACGATCTGGAACCGGTTGTTCCGCGTCCCCCAATTGATGAACTCCAGACTCCGGTAATCTATTTTATTATTTCGGATGAACTCCTTGTCTTTGACCGCGCGACACAAACATTAACAATCCTTGTCAATGCTTACATTGATGAAAATACCACACCACAACAGGCGTACGACAGGGCGGTTGGCGAAATTGAATATCTGTTGGAGTTACTAAAAAAACCACAACCACATTCAGCCGCGGTTTTTTCTGATGAAATACTGGAGATAAAATCTATTTCAAACACTCCCAAAGAAAAATTTCTGGAGAATGTTTTAAAAGCAAAGAAATATATAACTGCTGGCGATATAATACAGGTGGTAGGTTCGCAAAGATTTAAGGCGCCGATTAAGTCAAACGTAATTGATATTTACCGCGCTGCGAGGTCAATAAATCCTTCGCCATATATGTTTTTGCTTGAACTTGAAGGTTTCGCGCTTGTCGGGGCATCCCCTGAAACACACGTTCGGTGTGAAGAGGGATTGGTTGAGATTCGTCCGATTGCCGGCACAAGACCGAGAGGAAAGACCGTTGAAGAAGATATTGCTCTGGAAAAAGAGTTGCTTGCCGACCCAAAAGAACGCGCTGAACATATAATGTTGGTAGACCTGGCAAGGAACGATATCGGTAGAGTTTGCGAATATGGGACGGTCAAAGTTCGGGACCTGATGGTAATTGAACGATATAGCCACGTAATGCATATCGTCTCACACGTTCAGGGCAAGCTATTACCAAGCAAAACCACTTACGATTTGATGAGAGCCACATTTCCTGCAGGAACTTTGACCGGGGCGCCTAAAATTCGCGCAATGCAAATTATCTCCGAACTTGAACAAACCTCGCGCGGACCTTACGGCGGATGTGTAGGTTATTTTTCATTCAGCGGCAATCTTGATTGCTGCATAACCATACGAACCGCGCTGATAAAAGATGGCTATGTCTATGTACAGGCAGGGGGCGGCTGGGTTGCAGATTCAAACCCAGAAGCCGAATATATGGAAACGGTAAACAAGAGCAAAGCAATGCTCAAAGCTGTCGCTATGGCTGAACAGTTTCATTCCCGAAACGAAAATAAAATCGCGAGGGACTGATGTTTTAAACCGTAAAAATTGTTCATAGCGATTTCATCTTTACGATTTTAATTCGCCTTATCTGGTGCGCGATTATTATTGCTATACATTCATCGTTAATAGTTTCAGGATTGTAATTTTCGTTTATGGTTGATTTCCCCCTGATTTATTAGTAATTTTTGAGTATGAATTCACCTTACAAATCACGCCAGAGCAACGGTATTTCGCGGAGAACTTTTTTAAAAACTGGTATAACCGCAGTCTCTTTTTTTCAAATTGCTAAATCTGGTGTAATCGGCGGGCTCGGAAGCTCAGGTGCAAATTTCAAACTCACCGTCGCCCTCATAGGAACAGGCGGAATGGGAATGACGCACCTTCGCAATATGTTGAGATTTAAGCAGGAGGGCAAGGTTGATATTGCCGCCGTATGCGATGTTGATGAGAATAGGCTTGAAGCGGCATATAACGAGACTGGCAAATCCGCCACTCCATATAAAGATTATCGTTATATCCTTGAACGAAAAGATGTTGACGCCGTAATTATAGCCACACCAGACCACTGGCATTCAGTTCAAACAGTGCACGCGTGTCAATGCAAAAAACATGTCTATGTTGAAAAACCGTCATCGGTAACAATTGCTGAAGGGCGGGCTATGGTCAGGGCTGCGCGAGAGAACAAGGTTGCGGTTCAGGTCGGAGCGCAGGGACGGACTGCCAAAGGGGCGTGGTATACTTGCAGGGCAATTAGAAACGGAATAGTTGGCAAGGTGCATAAAGTCACCTGCTGGCATTATGAGAATCCGGTTGATACTAATCCAATCCCCGACAGCGAACCACCCGAAGGATTTGACTGGGATTTATGGCTTGGTCCATTGCCGTGGCGACCGTTTAACAGGCGTTATCACCCCGCAAACTTCCGCTGGTTTTTAGAGATTGGCGGCGGCCAAATCCGCGATCGCGGCGCCCACCAGTTCAGCACTATCCTGTGGTGTATGAATGCGGACAACCAGACCTCTTTCACAGTTGAAGCAACCGGAACAGCCCCCACAAAAGGACTCTGGGACTGCCCGGTCACAATGAACGTGGTTTATCAATTCAAAAACCCAGACTGGACTCTTGAATGGGGACAGCCCGGAAATAAAGTCGGTCAAACTGAATTTGGAAATGTGTTCTGGGGCGAAAACGGACACCTTGTGCTTGAATGGGAAGGTGGTTATAGACCTGCAAACCCTGAGGCTATTAATTTCAAACTTCCACCCGGCGCACAGGAGGTCTACCGCACAGATGAATATGAAGACTTCAATATGAATCATAAAGCGGATTGGTTTAAATCAATCAGGGAAGGATACTTAAAACCGGCTGTTGATATTGAAATAGGCCACCGCACGGCAACCCTATGCATACTTGGAAATCTTTCTTACATACTTGGACGAAAACTTGTCTGGGATGGCGAAAAAGAAAGAATCCTAAACGACGATTATGCCAACAGATTACTTAACCGCCCGCAACGGTATCCCTATATTATTTAAACTATCCGTTAATTATGTTTAACTCATATAATTTAAAAACGATAGTCTTGTTATCCTTGTTTTATCTGTGCGTTTCAAATACAAGGTCGCAGGGTCAGGATTCTGAAATTCCCGACAGTTTTAAATGGAAGATAAGTCCGCCGCTTCTTTCGCCAGCAGTAAGAACTAATGACCCCTGTTATTCGGTAAAAGACCCGTCGGTTGTTTATTACAATGGGCGGTGGCATCTATTTTGCACAATCCGAAGCCAGAAACGAACTCATCAGATTGAATATCTATCATTTGAAAAATGGGAGTCTGCCAACACTTCACGGAGGTATATCTTGCAATTGACAGATGGCTATTTTTGCGCGCCGCAGGTCTTTTATTTTACCCCGCATAAAAAATGGTATTTAATCTACCAGGTAATTGATCCATCGCGAAAGCCGTCGCTTCAAGCGGCTTTTTCTACCACAACCGAAATTGACAAGCCAGATTCGTGGTCAAAACCAACACTTCTCTTCTCAACCGAACCAACAAATATTACCCAATGGATAGATTTCTGGGTTATTTGTGACGACAAAAAGGCGCATCTTTTCTTTACATCAATGGATGGCAGAATGTGGAGAAGCGAAACCGAAATAAGTAATTTTCCTGAAGGATGGAGCCAGCCTGTGGTTGTATTGCGCGGCGATATTTTTGAAGCAAGTCACACTTACAAAATCAAAGGAAAAAATCTATACCTGACTATTGTTGAGGCTCAAAACGCTGGACGAAGGTATTACAAGGCATACACTGCAACAACACTTGACGGACAGTGGAAACCACTCGCAGATTCATTAACAAAACCATTCGCCGGAGTTGTAAATACAACAGATACCGCTTTGCACTGGACTGATTCTTTTAGCCATGGAGAAATTCTGCGCGTCGGATATGATGAAAAACTTGAAATTAAAATTAACGGGATGAAATTTTTATTTCAGGGAGTGAGCGATAAAGAACGTCAGGGAAAATCCTACGGGGAAATCCCCTGGAGACTCGGCATCTTGACTCTGGAAAATAGGTAAACCTTGCTTTATCAAAGAATTCTTGACCCTGTTTTTTACCTATGTAGCCTAAAAATATGATAAATACGTTTCTGGGAATCAGGTTTTGCCGTCGTGGATTGCAACTCTTTGGATTATTAGCAATATCGTTAAATCTATTTTCACAGACTGAAGTTTCAAAATATAATGTTATATGGACATCACCGGGCAAGAATGCCTCTGATTCAATGCCTGCTGGCAACGGCGAGGTTGGAATAAATGTGTGGGTTGAAGATGATGGAGACCTTCAATTTTACATATCACGAACCGATGCGTGGAGCGAGTCGTGCAGATTGTTAAAACTCGGTAAAATAAGAATTAGTCTTAACCCAAATCCTTTTAGAAAAGACAACCCGTTCAGACAGGAACTCAAACTTGAGGATGGAACAATTGAAATTACGGCCGGAAAGGACAAACAGGCGATAAAACTCTGCCTGTTTGTTGACGCTGAATCGCCCACAATCCATATTCTGGGAGAATCAAAAACGGCTTACGAAGTGAGGGCGACATTTGAAACCTGGAGAACAAATAAAAAAATCCTTAAAGGAGAAGAACTTGATTCAAGTTGGACTATGAAAGGGGCTCCTCAAAATATTTCTGTTGAAGAATCGCCAGATATGGTGCTTCAGGATTATGAAAACGCTGTAATGTGGTGCCATAGAAACGAGGATTCAATTGTTCCTTTTACTTTGAATCATCAGGGGATTGGAAAATTTTACAACCTCGTCAGCGATCCGCTTTTCCACCGAACATTCGGCGGCATAATTACTGGAAAACAATTTAAAAAAGAGAGCGCCGTCTCTATAATTACTGAAAAGCCAGCCAAACAGTTCCAGATTCAGATAGCCACACATTCAGACCAGACCGATACGCTGTTGGAGTGGCAAAACGCGCTTGCACAAATTATGATGAAAAATGCTAATTCAAAAAAGGCTCAATCGCGAACCGCAGAATGGTGGAAAAAATTCTGGAACAAAAGTTGGGTGTTTGTAGAAGAAAAATATCAAACGTCTATTCCGACTAACAATTACCCGTTAAGAATTGGAGGCGATTCGGCTGGCGGAAATATTTATCGCGGTTTTATATCCAGGTTAAGCCTGTTTGATAGACCACTTTCACATAATGAAATAGCAAAACTTTATTCCACAGGTTATACAAACCTGGTTGCGGTTCAAGGCGCCGCCGCGTGCTGGCATTTTGGCAATATTGAAAATGGAGTTGTAAAAAATCTAATATCTCAAAACTACCACTTAAAAATTAACGGCGAAGTTTTCTCCACAAATTATAATGATGTTAAGGTCGGATTTTTTAAATCAGGGATCGTTGAAACGCAAAATGGACAACTTTTTGAATTTAAAAATGGTTTTACACTGGAAGGCTGGATTATGCCGGAAAAAGGGCTCGGAGCTGCGCGAATCTTTGACAAAGTCACTGCCGGTGTGGACGATGGTTTTTTATTTGATACTTACCCGGCTAAGAGTTTGCGGCTTCTTGTGGGAAACGAAAAAATTATCGCAAAAGATTGCTTGATTGAATCAGAATGGAATCACATCGCCGCAACTTATGACCCACATATCGGCGCTATGAAGATTTATTTAAACGGCAAAGTCGTAGCGTCAAATACTGATGAACAAACTTCTCAATCTACCCTTTCTCTTATAACCCGCGCCTACATACTTCAAAGGTGGATGAGCGCCTGCGCCGGGCGCGGAAATTACCCTATCAAATTCAACGGTTCAATTTTTACTGTTGATCCAAAATTTGGCGGAGCTTCGGATTTTGACCCCGACTGGAGGCGCTGGGGCGATTGTTACTGGTGGCAGAACACGCGCTTGCCTTACTTTGCTATGTTGCCGAATGGTGACTTTGACCAGATGAAGCCGCTCTTTGATTTTTATTTAAAAAACCTTTCTATCTGCAACGCAAGGGCAAAATATTATTATAACGCCGACGGCGTCTATTTTCCCGAGACGATGACGATATTCGGAACATACTCAAATAACGATTATGGATGGGACAGAAAGGGTCATAAACCGGATGAAGTGCTTTCTCCGTGGTGGAGATATGCCTGGCAACAGGGGCTTGAACTTGTCACACTTATGCTTGATTATTACGACTACACACAGGATAAGCAATTTCTACTGAACAAATTAGTCCCGATGTCAAGAGAAGTCCTCCTCTATTATTTTACGCGATTCACGCGGGATAATAACGGAAAACTGGTAATTTCGCCCACTCAGGCTGTAGAAACCTACTGGTATAATGTGACCAATGACACGCCATCTGTCGCAGGACTTCACGATGTTATTAATCGTCTACACAAAATCAGAGACCAGATTCCTCCAACCGAACGCGAGCTGGTGTCAAAAATGAAAGAAATTATACCCGACTTGCCGATCGTAACTTCCAATGGCGTTAGCTATCTGTTGCCCGCACAATATTTTAATCCAAAACGGAGCAACATTGAAAACCCGGAACTTTACGCGGTTTTCCCATTTAAACTGTTTCACATCGGAAACACAAATGTGGAAATAGGTCGGGAGACATTTAAACGGCGTATGGAAAAAAGTATGATTGGTTGGTCTTACGATGGACAATGCGCCGCGCGATTGGGTATTACTGATGAGGCAAAACGGCAAATCTTATTTAAAGTGAAAAATTCAAATAAGAACTTTCGTTTTCCAGCAATGTGGGGACCAAACTACGACTGGGTGCCCGATCAAGACCACGGCAGCAATATTATGATTGTTCTTCAAAATATGCTTATGTTTGACGATGGCGAAAAGATTCATCTCTTCCCGGCATTTCCGAAAGACTGGAACGCAAGGTTTAAACTCTACGCCTCTAAAAACAGCTTAATAGAATGCGAATATGTGAACGGAAAGATAATCAAATTAAAAATTTCCCCCGACTCAAGAAAAAATGACATCGTTATTCATAATAATTAGTAAATTAAGCAAATTGAATCTTTGCGTCTCAATCCTTGAGTAAACTAAGGGGCTGTGTTTTTAGGTAAGTTAGGTTGCCAAAATTTTCTGCGAGCGTTCTGAAGTGGTGTGGCATCTGGAAGGCTACGAAAATAGTCGCAACTCTGTGGAGTGCAGTGGCTATGACGCCACTTGGTGATTCCAGATGCAACAAAATCAATGGAATAAATACTAAAATTAAGAATAATCTAATTCATAGCTTAATATTTCTTCTCCAAGTAGTAATATTCAGATGTCACAAACCGGTGGCATTGCCATCGCACTCCCTATTCCCACTGCATATAAAGGTGTTTTATCTGGTTGGTCTAAAAATTAACCTTTATATTTAATTCTCGTAATGAGCCAAAAAATTTTAATACTTTTCGTGAGTCTTTTCAGGCTTTGGGTTATAATTAACCAGAAGTATTTATTAATGAAAGCGATAGATTCAGAGGGACTTGTCAGGATTTACGAAAAGGGTGATCCGCCGTTGTTTTTGATGAACGGCGAGAGTTTTATTTTTACAAAGGTGCCGGAGGGGTCGCGTGTGTTGTATCCGCGTCCTCCGCTTCCGGGCTGGCGAGCAGAGCAGTTGCGAGCGATGGCGGAAAAGGCAATTGATAACCCAATCGGAATGGAACCACTACGCGCTCTGTTAAAACCGGGAATGAAAGTAACAATCGCAGTGGACGACATTTCGTTATCAGAACCGGTGCAGCAACCGCCCGATTGCAGACAGGTTGTAATTGAACTTCTACTTGAAAGGCTCGCCGAGGCAGGCGTAGACGATGTGGAGATTGTGATAGCAGTTTGTTTACATCGCCATATGCACGACTGGGAAGTAAAAGAAATGCTTGGCAAAAAGATTTTCAACTCCTATTGGCATAAGAAAAAACTTTATAACTACGACGCGGAGGATAAAGACGCAAACATCATCCTCGGATACACAGAGCGCGGCGAGATTGTGGAGATGCATAAACGGTCAGCGACATCCGACCTTCTAATTTATGTTAACCTGACCCTTGTGGCATTAAATGGGGGGCATAAGTCTGTGGGCGTCGGGCTGGTTACTTATCGTTGCGTCCGCTCAAACCACAATTTTGAGCACCAATTTAATTCAAGAAGTTTTAACGATCCGCCGCGCAGCCGTATGCATGAAACAATAAACCGCATCGGCAGGTATATTGAAAAGCAGGTCAAGGTTTTCCATATAGAAATGACTGTGAACACCGACACGTTTCCGCATTACCTGGGTTATATGCAGAAACAGGAGCTTGAGTGGTCTTTTTTAGAAAAAACGATGGCGCGAATTGCAAAACACTCTCTTGACCTGACCCCGCTTGCATTGAATCGCAAAATCTTTTTTGCAAACAAGGCGCCGTATGCTGTGACGAGCATTCAGGCTGGAGAAGTGGAAGAAGTACACAAACTTACCCTTGAAAATGTGTATAAACAGCAATTGATAGAAGTCAATGGGCAGTCTGATATCCTGATTATTCCAATCCCATATGTTATGCCATACAGCGTCCATTCAATAATGAATCCCATTCTGGTTTACGCGATGGGACTCGGTTATATGTTCAATTTCTATATGAATAAACCACTTGTAAAACAGAGTGGAACAGTAATCTTCTTGCATCCATTAGAAAACAAATTTCATTCCGTTCATCATCCAAGTTATATTGAACTTTTTGAAAAATTAAAAGAGACGCGTGACCCAAAGATCATTGACCAAAAATACGCGGATTATTTAGCCACAAACGAAAAATACATCCGCCTGTATCGCTTCCATAACGCCTATCACGGTTTTCATCCTGTCTCTATGTGGAACTGGGGAAGTCACGGAATGGCTCACGTTGGACAGGTTATTATTGTTAACCCGCGCAGTAAAGAAGCCGCTGAACGACTCGGCTGGGAAACCGCATCAAACCTTGACGAAGCCATTGAAATGGCAAGAACAAAACAGGGTCGTTCCGCAAGCATATCGGTAATCCATTCTCCGCCAATTGCAATGTGGAACGTCAAATAATTAATCTATGGGTCAAGAATTCGTTATAATAGCAAATCCAGTCGCCGGAACCCAAAAAGCCCCTTATCTTGCTGTTGAGATTTTGAATCGCCTGAAAAAACAGGGGGCAAAAGCCAGAATCATTTTGTCTCAAAAACCAAAAGAGGCAACTAAAATTGCCGCTCAGTTAGAGTCTCCTGAAAATATTCTTGTTGCCTGCGGGGGCGACGGCACAATACAGGAAATAATAAGTGGAATACGTAATCAACAGACAACTGTCGGGATAATCCCAGGCGGAAGATGCAATGATTTTGCTCGGGCAATTGGAATCTCTAAAACCTTTTCGCCGGATAGATTAGCGGAAATTTTAATTGCCGGAAAAACTCGGGCTTTTGACTGCGGAGAAGTAAACGGAAAAAAATTTCTTACTGTGGCGACATTGGGTTTTGACAGCGAAGTAAGTCGGTTTGTTGAAACTCGCAAACTTCTACTCAAAGGCACCGGAGCATATCTTTATGGCGTAATTAGAGCTCTTTTAAAATACAACCCGATAGAAATCAAATTGAAAACCGACGATTTTGAGTATAAAGGGAAAATTCTTCTATGCGCTACCGCGAACACACCCTTTTATGGGGGGGCAATGAAGATAGCGCCAGTAGCCAAACCGGATGATGGATATCTTAATCTCTGTATCGTTAATGAAGTCTCTAAACTGACGGTTATAAGAATGCTACTGCGAGTATTCAAAGGAACACATATCACCCACCCCGCTGTCAGATTAGTCAAAACCCGAACTGTTCAAGTTGTTACTGAAACAAAAAACTGGATTTGCGCCGACGGGGAATCGCTGACTCAAACCCCCTGCGCAATTTCTATCAAACCAGCCTCGTTGAAGGTTATTTGTCCTTAATCGCAAACAGATTATTTATCATTTAACAGACAGGACGACCACTGATTTAGGCGGTATGTTTGCGGTAAAACCTTTATCGTTTATCTTGAAGTCAGAAAACTCCGCAGGCGCAATGTTATTCGGATTATCCAATGTGTTATGGGCAATCATTTTTTCTGAGGAAAATATTCTGCCCGTAATCTTTTCAATCTTCCGTCCGCCAATCTCACAGTTAAGTTGAGACGGCACATGCGGATTAAAGTTGCATATAGATATATGAATAGTCCCGTTGTTATCTCGGGAGGCTGAAACATTCAACGAGGGTATGCTATTTGTTCCATAAACATAATTATCACATTCCAATTCAACAGGAAGCATTGTCGCATCGTGATGAACTGTATACATTTCAAAGACGTGATATGTTGGGGTTACAATCATTTTCGCTCCGTCGGTTAAAATCATCGCTTGAAGAACATTAATTGTCTGAGCGATGTTTGCCATCCTAACACGCTCACAATGACGGTTGAAAATATTTAGCGTGGCTGCGGCAACAAGAGCGTCGCGCAATGTATTTTGCTGATATAAAAACCGCGGGTTAGTTCCCGGTTCAACAGCATGCCAGGTTCCCCATTCATCTACTACCAATGCCACTCGTTTCTGGGGATCATATTTATCCATAATAGCAGAATGCCTCTCAATTAGCTCTTCTATTCTCAAAGAGTTCTTTAACAAAAAATGCCAGTCCTCTTCGTCAAAGTTGGTAGCCGAACGGCTTTTTCGCCCAGAACCGCAATAATAATGCAGCGCAAGTCCGTCCATCCTTCTGCCAGCCTCGCGCATCAACACCTCTGTCCAATTATAGTCAGCCGAACTCGGTCCGCAGGCTATTTTAAACACCGGAGTGCCGCGATTTCTTACGTAAGTTCCATAACGTTTAAATAGATCGGCATAATATTCGGGTCGCATATTCCCGCCGCAGCCCCAATTCTCATTTCCGATTCCCCAATATCTGACCTTCCATGGCTCGGGGTGCCCATTTTTAGCGCGCAATTCTGCCATCGGCGTTCCAGAAGGGGTATTAACATAATCCACCCAATCCTGAAGCTCTTTTACTGTTCCGCTCCCTACATTTCCACAGATATACGGCTCGCATCCAAGTTGTTCACACAGGTCTAAAAATTCATGCGTCCCAAAATGATTATTCTCCACTACTCCACCCCAGTGAGTATTAATCATAGATGGCCGTTTTTCTCGTGGTCCGATCCCGTCCATCCAGTGATACTCATCGGCAAAACATCCTCCGGGCCAGCGCAACACAGGCACCTTGATTCTTTTTAGAGCCTCTACCACATCTTTTCTAATTCCGCGCGTATTTGGAATCGGGCTATTCTCTCCAACCCAGTAGCCTTCATAAATGCACTTTCCTAAATGTTCAGAAAAATGGCCATAAATATTTCTATTTATCTTAAACTTTCCTTCATTTGCCTTAACCACAAGCCTGCTGGTAGAAGCCGGCGACGCCTCACCTGCATTTGAATTAAGACCAATAAATGGCGGTATGAATAATGAGGCAACGAAAATTAATGCTGGCAATTTTTGTTTCATAAATTAATTTTTAAAGATAGAACCAAAAAGTCAATTGAATTTATAAACTTTATTTATTTTTTATGAAAACAAACGTTCCCCGTAGAAAATTTATAAAAAATGTCTCCACCACTTCTATTGCTGCTCTCTTTTTTAAACAGCTGATTGCCGAGTCAGAACCGATGCCAAAAAAAATCAGAATTGGTATAGTCGGCGGGAACTTCGGATGCAGTTTTTATTTTCACGAACACCCAAATTGTATAGTTCAAGCGGTAAGTGACTTGCGTCCAGAAAGGAGAGACGCGTTAAAACGAACTTACCGTTGCGACAGCAGCTATAATTCACTTGAAGAAATGGTCAGGGATAAGAATATTGACGCCGTAGCAATTTTTACACCTGCCCCGGACCACATTCGGCACAGCCTTCTTGCATTAAACGCCGGTAAACATGTTCTTTGCGCCGTCCCGGCGGCTATGAGCCTTGAGGATTGCCAACGTTTGATTGACACTGTTAAGAAAACCGGTCTGACCTATATGATGGCAGAAACAAGTTATTACCAGCAAGCAACTATAAGCGCCAGAATGTTCTTCAAAGAGAGAAAATTCGGCAACATTTATTATACAGAATCAGAATACCACCACGACGGATTAGAAATTCTGTTCTGGGAAAATGGCAAGCCAACCTGGCGATATGGATTTCCTCCAATGCACTATCCCACCCACTGCACCGCCCATCTAATAAGCGTTACTGGAGAGCGTCTAACAACTGTAACCTGTATTGGTTGGGGAGACGAGAGTCCAGTTCTAAAAGATAATGTTTACAAAAACCCATTCTGGAACGAGACAGCCTTCTTCAAAACAAATAAAGGAAACGCTTTCAGAGTCGCTGTTTATTGGAAGGGGGCGCATCGCGGCACAGAACGGGCGCAATGGTATGGCGATAAAATGAGTTTCTTTTCCCCACACCCAAACGGTCTTGGCTCGGTAATCGTCAGAGCCGATACATCCTTAGAAAAGGATAGCGGCGGTTTCAACCGTCGGAGCCAGGTGGTGGAAAAATATACAATTCCTAATTGGTGGCAAACTGATATGTTGCCGGAACCTCTGCGGCATAATAGCGGACACGAAGGCTCTCATACGTTCTTAACACACGAATTCATTGATGCCCTGGTCAAGTCAAGAAAACCAGCCATTGATGTTTTTGAAGCCGTCGCGTATACAGTGCCCGGTATCGTTGCCCATCAATCAGCGCTAAAAGGGGGTGAACAACTTAAAATACCGCAATTTTCTTAAATTATATAATTATGTATGAATTTAAGACTTTGAAGAACCGTCATTAAATAAAAGTAAATATGAACTATAGTAACCGTTTAATATATCTTTTAATGCATTATTCCGTTACGTGGGTTCTTGTTTTTATCGGTGTTTTTGCGTTTTGCGCCGATAATAAATATGGGGAATACATC
>JBAMMJ010000258.1:14288-16199 GCA_039793825.1 Verrucomicrobiota bacterium
GCCTGATGAATCAGCCCTTGAATTCGGTCTGTCTGACAAAAAATGGCGATATTATCTTGAGTATTTCAATAAACCAATCATCTATGAAGTTGGCAAAAATACACCTGTGGATTTTCCTTATATTCATCCTTCAAATGATGATAGCTGGGCAGGTTCAAAAGCGCATACTTATAAGATAAGATTCAGCCTTAATCATATTCCTGAATTGCCTCAATTTCTTATAATTGGCATTGCCGATTCACATAAAACCCGGTCGCGGCTTGAGGTCAAACTCAACGATATTCAAATCGGGTTAAGTGAAACGCCATCTGGCGCAAGCGTCGGGTGCGATCCAGAAATAGGAGGAAAGCCGGATGCCATTGTTTTTCCGGTAAAAGAGGGATTATTAAAAGTGGGATTGAATGAAATTGCAATTTCGCTTAGCGGCGGAAGCTGGTTTGTTTACGATTATATATATCTTGGGAACCAGAAGTATCCGTTAAAACCGCAATCAAATCCCGAACAAGTTCGCGAACACCTCTATGAAAGTGGGTTAAAAAATGTCAAACAGATTGTATTTGCCGCAAGAAGACCTGGCGCCGATGGTCACTGGTATGCAAATATCAGTTATTACGCCGATTGCGAACAAGAATATAAAGTGGTAAATCCTGCCTGTATTCACAATGGAAAACGGGTTACCTATAAGCCTGGAGGAAAACTCGGCATATTAGATACAACGACCGGTGAGGTTAAATGGTTGATAGATGACCCGCTCGGGAGCATCCGCGACCCCGCTGTTCACTACGATGGCAAGACAATCCTGTTTAGCTGGAGAAAAGGCAATAGTGAACACTTTCACCTTTATACAATTAATCCGGATGGCTCGCAAATAACTCAATTAACGGATGGAGATTATGATGATTTTGAACCTGCATGGTTGCCTGATGATAATATTGTATTTGTTTCCACTCGGGCTAAACGTTGGGTTAACTGCTGGATAACCCAAGTCGCAACACTCCATAGATGCGACAGAAATGGCAGAAATATTCGTCCAATCTCTGCAAACAATGAACACGACAATACACCCTGGGTTTTATCCGATGGACGAATTATTTATCAGCGCTGGGAATACGTTGATCGTTCGCAGGTTGATTATCATCATCTATGGACTGCAAACCCGGATGGGAGTGGACAGATGGTGTTTTTTGGGAATCAAAATCCGGGTATTGTAATGATTGACGCAAAACCAATTCCGGATAGCCATAAAGTAGTTTCAATTTTTTCTCCCGGACACGGAAAAGAGGAACACCAGGGTTCTATAGTGGTCGTGTCGCCCGAGTCTGGTCCGGATACAAAAAACACCGCAAAATATATTACAAGAAAGGACACTTACCGCGACCCCTGGTCTTTTTCAGAAACGGCGTTTATGGCAGCGGAGGGACCAGAAATTGTTTTAATAGATGGCAATGGGCTAAGTTGCACGCTTTACCGTCTGCCAGAAGCAATGATAAAGGAAGGTTACTGGATTAACGAACCGAGGCCATTGATACCGCTACCTTGCGAACCGATCATTCCGCCAGTGACAAGGCTGGAAAAATCTAACGGTTATCTTATACTGGCAAATATATACCAGGGACGTAATATGAGCGGCGTGAAACCCGGAGAGATTAAAAAACTCTTAATACTTGAATCACTGCCCAAACCGATTAACTTCACCGGCGGTATGGACCCATTAACCTATGGAGGTTCTTTTACACTTGAGAGGGTGCTTGGAACAGTTCCGGTAGAAGAAGATGGGTCAGCCTATTTTGAAGTGCCCGCCCTAAGGTCATTAATACTTGTTGCTCTGGATGAAAACGAACTGGCTGTTAAAAGAATGCAGAGTTTTTTAACCGTTCAGCCCGGTGAAGTTCTCGGATGCGTTGGATGTCA
>JBAMMJ010000259.1:0-10518 GCA_039793825.1 Verrucomicrobiota bacterium
AAACAGAGTGGTTGCCAGTGTATGAAACTTTCGGGGTTTGTTTAGCGGAATACTAAATAATTTTGAAAAATCTAATTTCATCCAGAAGTGCCTTTTTTCCTGGAAAACTAATGATTAAGGAAAAATCCATAACCGAAGTTCTTTATTGAGATGATGATGGCTGGGCTGACTCCTTCGAACCTGTCTCTTCCTCTGTCGCAGACTCACGGTTCCCTTCTGAAGAATGTTGTTGTTCCGACTGCGTAGTTTCCACCACAACAGCCCTGTAAATCTCTATCTCCCCAAAATCTTCTCTCTGGCAGGCAATCACCTGTTTTAACCTTATCAATTCAAGCAGAGCGAGAAACGTTGCTATAATCTCGGCGCGCGAGGTATTGTCTTGAAATAGGGTTGAGAATTTTACCGATTCCTTTTCCGATATAACCTTCAGAATATATTCAATTTTATCGCTAACAGTAAATCTGTCTTCCTCAATCTCCCTAAACTCAGGCGACGCGGTCAAACGTTTTATGATGTTGTTTAAGGCGCTCAACAAATCAAAAATGGAAGCCTCCTGCCGCTTTAACGGCGCCGCCTCAATCTCAGCCCGTATGCCCAATCTTGGATAAATATTTTCCTGTTCAATTTCAAGCCGCTGAAGTTTAGCGGCGGCGTCTTTGAATTTTTTATACTCAATCAGCTGCTTTATAAGCTCCCATCGCGGGTCGTCCTCATCCTCTTCCTGGTCTGCTTTGACCTGCTGGTCTTTTGGCAAAAGTTCTCTGCTTTTTATATACATTAACGTCGCCGCCATCACAATAAATTCGCCGGCAATGTCAAGGTCAAGCATCCTCATCAATTCCAGATATTCAATAAACTGCGTGGCAAGTTTTGTCAGATTCACTTCATAAATATCAACCTCCTCTTTCTTTATCAGATAAAGCAAGAGGTCAAGCGGACCTTCAAATACTTCAAATTTTACCTTATAATCCATTGCCACTTAAAACAGGCAGCGCGCCAGAACTCATATATAAATCAGAACTCATATAATTTGCAACAGCGAAACGGATTAAAAATTGCGCTTCCTGAATGTATGATAGGAAAAGGAACTTTTTTGCGCATTTGTTGAAAGGAAGCCAAAAAATCTCCAGGCGTCGCTGTTGTAATCGCGCCGTGAGTATTGAGCGGGCTTTCATAAAAATTTCGTGACAATTATTTCCACGCATCAATAACAGATTGCCGGGATCTGGCAAAAAATCAAAAACCCAGGTTATGAATATAGTAGATATTAATATTTATTACATTAGTATTACTTATTATTACTAAATATTTTATTGATAACTATATCTTATATTATAAATAAGATTTTATACCACCACAATTCATCATTAAAACAGGATTATTTATAGAAATTAAATTAAATGTCTGGCATTTATATGAAATACATCAAAATTCCTATCTATAAGTTTTTTTGACAAATTTTGTAAATAAAAAGCCAATAAATGGTTATAAACATATAAATAAATGTTTGATTTTTATAGCATAAGTAAAATAAGATTATCTTGTCATAATTAACAGATGGCGTTCCCGGTTGCGGCTGGGGTGTAAAAACCTAATAAAAATTAACTAAAAATATGAAAACGACCATAGCAAGTAGATTAGCCCGTCAAGGCGCAAAGTGGGCAATCGCGTTCGCAGCACTTGCAACAACATATATGTTGCAGGCTGGACCCATTGCAACAAACCCACCCGGATTCAAAATCCTTAAACCACACCCGGGCGGTTTGAGCCCGAAGGTTGAAATCGGCTCAATATCGCGTCAGGGGACAAACGTGATTTTAGAGATCGGCGGTCTGCGCGGTCCATACGGCGTTGAACGTCAGCCTGCCATTGGACAGCCCTGGGCTGATATGGGGCTTTCAATAGACGCTACTAAATTGACCGTTCCGATAGTTGGCGAAATGGGATTCCTTCGGGTACGTGGTCAGTCTTATAATTATGTGGGCGCCACGGTATGTTCAATGTGCCATCCATCCGTTCATCAACAATGGACAAACACCGCCCATGCAAGCGCCTACAAAACCTTGAAAAATATCGGTATGAATAACAATGCCGCCTGTCTGCCCTGCCATACCGTCGGCTTTGGTTCAGGCGGGTTTGTGAACGAGGCAACAACACCTAAACTTGCCGGAGTTCAATGCGAAAACTGCCACGGTCCGGCAGGACAACACCTCACAAACCCATTTATGATTAAACCAATCATAACACAATCGGCAATGATGTGCGGCGGTTGCCATACAGACGCTCATCGTCCGACATACGATGATTGGGCTGAAAGCGGACACTCGGCTGTCACTCCAACCGTTGCAAACTACTTCAAACAATACGGCGAATCCCGTATGTATCAATGCGGACATTGCCATTCTGGCGCGGTCAGGCTCGCCCTGTTGAGCCAGCTAACCGTAACCAATGGAACTGTTGTTATGCCGAGCGCCGACGACGCCGCTAATACCCCTGTCACCTGCGTCGTTTGCCACGATGCGCACAAAGTCACCGCAAACGACCCGCAATTGCGTTACCCGCTTTATTCAACAAACCATTACAGCATTGCAAGCCCGACAAACATCACAACATTCGCCAACCAGTATGATCCGAATATCAACCTCTGCGGACAATGCCACAACCTGCGCGGTGGCGTCTGGACGGATACCGGCAGACCGCCTCATCATTCGCCACAATACAATATGTTAGTCGGCACAGGTGGCTGGCCTAACATATCAGACAACTCGCAAACCATCGCAACGCATGGTCTTGCCATTGAAACACAGTGTGCTCATTGTCACGTACATTCAGTTTCGGTCGCAAATCCAACCGACTCAAATCCAAACTATACAGGACACAAATTTGAAGTCAGATTTGAAGCCTGCGAAGAGTGCCATTCAAGCGCAGAGGTCGGCGAGTTGCTTGCGGAAGGAACCCAGAAAGTCATCTCTAACAAGATTCAGGAAGTCGTTGCCCTGCTCAGAAATTGGGGCGTCAGCAACGCGCCTTCTGTTCTCCGCAACAAGTCCGGTCCACTGGCGTGGGAATATTCAGCTGCCGGGCAACTCTCAACCGCTCTGATGTCAACAATCACAAACAAACCACCATCCTCATCAGAACAGGCGCTTATTCCTGATGCGATAAAACAGGCGCGCTTCAATCTTTACCTCGTTGAACACGACGGTTCAAAAGGCGTCCACAACGCAAAATATGCGCGCTACCTCTTGAACGTGGCAAAGACAAACGTGCTCAACGAACTCGCAAAACCGCCACTGCCTTAACACAACACACAGCAATATTGCCGGGAAGATGGGGGAAAATGTTAATAGATAGAATCGGATAGTCTTATTCGGGTGAGAGGGAACAAAAAGGGCTGTGGTTTTTCCACAGCCCTTTTAATTTTACACAGGCATACTTATACAACTTATTATATTCTGCTTTCGGTGGGGATTACATCTTTTTCTTAAACACTTTCTAAAGCGCCAATCACTCAAAGAATCACATCTGTTCCAGTGTATCAATGCCGAGAATATCCAAACCTTGCTTAAGAACTTTTGCTGTAAGGTCGCAAATAGCAAGCCGGGTTGAACGTTGCGGCTCTTCGGCTTTTAATACAGGACAGGTTTCGTAAAAACGGGCAAAAAGCCCGGCAAGCTCATACAGGTAATTGCACATCAGGTTTGGACGATACTCTCCGCCGACTGCCTCCAATGAAAGACCAAAATTAAGCAGGTGCCGAACAAGCGCGATTTCTTCGGCGGCGCTCAACTCCATCCCAGATAATGAATACTCCATTTGTTCTTCCCTCCCAGCATCGTCAATCCCGCCTTTTCTGAAGATGCTCCGTATCCGCGCATATGCGTATTGAAGATACGGCGCCGTGTTCCCGTTTAGCGCAAGCATCTTATCCCAGCTAAAGACATAATCCATCTGCCTGTTCGGCAACAAATCCGCATACTTGACGGCTCCAATGCCGACAACCCGCGCGATGTTGCGCCGCGCCTCTTCGGAAAGTTGCGGATTCTTTTCGCTCACAACCCTGTACGCCCGTTCTTCGGCTTCATCAAGCAGGTCGGCTAATTTTACTGTCTCCCCGGACCGTGTCTTGAACGGCTTTCCATCTTCGCCCAGAATTGATCCAAACCAGACGTGAACAAGTTTCAATCTATCATTTAATTCCGGATGCCACTTGCGGAACGTTGCGAAAATCTGCTGAAAATGCAGCTGCTGGCGTCCATCGGTAACATAAATAATTTCATCAGGATTCCAGGTTTCAACCCTGTAAGCAAGCGTGGCAAGGTCGGTCGTAGCATAATTGAACCCGCCATCGCTCTTTTTGATTATCGCCGGCTTATCCTTCAAATACGGGTCGTCGTCAAAAAACACAACTATCGCCCCTTCGCTCTCCCGCGCAATCCCTTTTTGAATAAGTTCATTGACAACCGAATTTAATCTCGGATTGTAAAAACTCTCTCCCAATGTATAATCAAATTTCACATTAAGCCGCGCGTAAATAGCATCAAACTCCTTGCGGGAAAGTTCAATCATCTTCTGCCATATTTCAAGATTTTCCCTGTCCCCCTGTTGCAACAAAACGAGCTCTCGGCGCGCCTCCTCAATCATCTTATTGTCGGATTCACACTTTTCATTGACTAATTTATACAGCCGCTCCATCTCCGCGATTGGGGCTTTTTCAAGCGCCTCTCTGTCCAAAAACTTTTTCCATCCTAAAATCAATTTCCCAAATTGCGTCCCCCAATCGCCAAGATGATTATCGGTTATCACCCGGTGACCGAGCAGTCTGAATGTTCGCGCAAGACAATCACCGAGAATTGTGGAACGAATGTGCCCGACGTGCATCGGTTTTGCCACATTCGGCGAACTGAAATCCACAACAATCGTCCGCGGTTTATCGGTTTTATTGAAAAATAGATGCTTACCCTGCGCAGCCTCCTTTAACACTTCAGCCATTGCGGCTGGTTTTAACCTGAAATTGATAAACCCGCCCCCTGCAACTTCAACCCGCTCGCACCACTGGCTCACATCAAGTCTTGAAACAATATCCACAGCAAGCTGTCGTGGATTTGTCCTTAACTCCTTCGCCAAACCCATCACGGCGCTGGTCTGATAATCTCCAAAACGAGGATCAGCGCACGGCTTAACTGCAAAAATATAATCCCGCCCCGACGGCAAAACTTTTTTTGCCGCCTCGCACAATCGTTCTTCCAATATCCGATATAACACGGCTGTTAAATTATCCTGAAAACTAACGCGGTTCAAGTCTTGCCATTTGAATCGCCTTTTTTATATCCCACCTGCTCTTCTCCAACAATCCTTTCGCCACCATAGCGTTCACCACCGCAGTCTGAGAAACTATCCGAATCGCCCGCTCTCTTAACTTTGTGTTGCTCGGACGCATATCGGTCATAAGATTTCCTTTCACTCTTCCAATTCGCGCCATCGCAACGGTTGAAATTATGTTCAGAATCATCTTCGTCGCCGTGCCAGCCTTTAACCGTGTTGAACCTGCCAGAAGTTCCGGACCAGTCTCAATAATAATTGCCAATGTCGGCCTGGATTGAAACGGTATCTTTATATATGGATTGAAACAGAGCAATACCGTCTTTGCCCCCCGAGCCTTTGCGGCATTTAACGCCCCCCATACAAACGGCGTCCTGCCGCTCGCTGCTATTCCAAAAACAATATCCCTTCTGCCCACTTTTCTAAATTCCACCGCCCTCGCTCCAGCCAGGTAATCATCCTCAGCCCCTTCAACCGATTCCCAGACTGCCCTTGCCCCGCCGGCTATTATCGCCTGAACTTGCTCCGCAGAAACTCCAAACGTCGGCGGACACTCGCTTGAATCAAGCACCCCCAACCGGCCGCTTGTTCCCGCACCAACATAAATAAGCCGTCCGCCAGCCTTAAACGCCCCGACCACCATCTTTATAGCGCGCACAATCTCTCCACTATGCGGCTTTATTGCGCCTGCGATCTTTGAATCCTCCGCAAGAAACAATTCAACCGCCTCTTTAAGCGGCACTTTATCAAGCCGCGGCGCCGACGGACTTATCTGCTCGGTCGGCGAAAGATTAATAGATGTCGGAATGTTTTTATACCATTCCTCCGCCACTTCAAAACCTTCATTTAAAAGCGCGTCCCTTCCTTTAAAACCCGCAATATCCCTTCCCATCTCCTTCTTATTTAAATACTCAATGCCGATCCTGACCGCGCCAATCGCACCGCCCTCCTTTAATACCGTGAATTCAGACCCCGGATAAAATAATTTTATCCTTGTTGAAAAATCACGAACAAATGAAGGCTGATTCTTAAACAATCCGCCAGCGAGTATGAAACAGGGCTTCTCTCCTTTTTTCAACAACCGTCTTGCGCAAATCAGCGCGTCCTGAACCAGATTATTAAGAACCTCAGAAATAGTCTTCTTCGCCAGTTTATCGCCACCGCGCGCCGCCTCAAACACCTCCGCCGCAAGAGCGGCAACGTCAGATTTAGTCGCCTTTTGAACCCATTCTATAAAATCATCCGGCTCATTCAACATCAACTTCCTCAAAAGCCGCGAACCGAGCGATGGGAACCTTCCACTCGCATCATAGCAACTTAAACAATTTTGAATCGCCCTCATTCCAACCCGATAACCGCTGCCGCTGTCTCCAAGTATATGTCCCCATCCGCCTACTTTGACCGTTTTTCCATCAGCCCTCTTCCCGTAGACACACGACCCGGTGCCAGCAATCACGAGTATCCGCGCCTTTTTTTCATCCCAACCCTCCACCGAATTCAGAGCCGTTTCAAGATCATTGGTCGCAATGCAAATTGAATCCTTCCAAAACCGCCTTAACACCTTCTCTATCTTCTGAAAATCGCCCCTGTTCCTTGCGCCAGCCATCCCGGCAACCACCACAGCGGCGGTGCCGAATTTCTTATAAATCTCCCTATACAAAGCCTCAAGCCGCGCCCGGCTCAGCAGCCTCACATTCCCGGCGGAAAACTCTGCCCGTCGGATTTTTTCAAAATCATAATAAATCGCCACCGTCCGCGTTCCACCGCCTTCAATGCCTACGACGCCCCTTCTGCCGCCTTCTGCCTTTTTTACAAGTTTAATTCTATTCAATTGCTTCGTCATTTTGTTCGGCTATAAAAAGTCCTCACCGCCGCTTCAACCCACGCGCCTTCTTTAACCAGCCACGTATCCTCAATTATCACCTTTGAACCTCAGAATAAAACTCCAAAAATCTTTTTCTGACCGAAAGATATTCAAAATCCCGACCGCAAACCAGTTCATTTATAAAACCGCGCATCCTTTTTACCCTCTCAGTAAAAACATCCGGAATTAAACACTCAAAATTATCTCCACCCGGATTGTATCTAAAAACAAGCCTGTGCCTCCCTTCAACCGATTCATAAACGGCTGAAACCCGACGCCTCACATTTGCAAAGGAACGTCCCAAAACCGTCATAAAAATTATCAAATCCACCCGACCGATCAACTGCGACGGAACTTTTAGCCCCTCCATCACCGCCATTAACTCTTCAAGGGTATCAGCGTGCAGATTTGACGCCACACTCCTGCCCGGCTCAATAAGCGAAAAATACCTCCTGACATCCTCGCCCCAGATATAGCCGTAATAATGACCCGAACCAATTTCGTGCGCCATCAGATAGACCGGGTTTAAACCAGAAAGTTTTTTAGGGTCAAGCGCGGATGAATCCGATACTGTTACAATTCGGGTCGCCGGAGGTATGAACCCCAAAAACGCCGCCATAACAGTTGTCTTTCCAGCCCCGCCGGGTCGCGCCGCCGTCAATATGGAAGCTCCGCGCGATACCTTATCGCACACAAAAGCGGCTATATCCAGGTCAATAGTCCCGGCGCGTATTAAATCCACAACACTCAACATCCGCCCGCCGCGTTGATTCAAATCCTCTATCTGCCGCCAGTTCTCCAGCTCAATCCTATTGTCCAGCATAAACTCCAATTACCAGAAAATTCCATCCGACTCAATCCATCCCTACAAATTCCTTCATCAAAACCCCGCCCCAGCCGTCTAACCAATTGGATGTATATTGCCTTTTGAGCAAATTAGTGCATTCTTTATAAAGTGAATGGCGAGCGAGCAAATATCTTTTTAAAACGATTTCTGGATAATCCGATGACAGTGCCGCTCATACTGTCTCTGGTTATCCACCTCGCCCTTTACGCCTCTTACAAGCAAATTAAAAATCTTAACTGGAAAGGACAGGAAAAAATCCTCCAATCCCTGTTCCCCTCCTCCAAACATCAAATGACCTTTAACCCCGCGCAATATTTATCAGAAAAGTTAAAATTCTTGAACTATTCCAGAACAGTCGCCGAACAAAAAAATCAAACGCGCCCGTTAAACACCGAGCCGCCGCTTCTGTTTGTCTCCGTCGCGCCAATCCAGGAAAGCCAGCTGCCTCCGCAGGAGGCTAAATATTACTCCGATAGAAACTCCGTCGCGGCAAATCCCGAGACCAAACAAGATACCGGGCGCCCCAAAATTGATGGTAAACAGGATAAAGTAATGCAAACGCTTGACATCCCGAAACCGACAAAACCTCAACCCAAACCCCAGCCCGAACAACCAGAAGAAAAACCGCCGGTCAAACCAGTTGAAAAAAAACCAGAAACTTTAAAACCTGCACCGCAACCACTCCAACCACTCCCAAAACAAGAACCGGTTGAAAAACAGGTCGCCGCAAAACCAGAAATAAAAGAAAGAATAGCCCACAAACCCGGCGATACAGGAAGAAAAACGCCTTCGGAAGAAACCGTAAAATCTACAAACCCGTCCATTGCCTCCAACACACAAATTCAGGGCGACCAACAGCCCGCTTCGCAACCTTCATCCCGTCCACTAACCCTTGCGGAGGCGCGTTTGCGTCAACAGCACGGCGCAATAGCCGGAGAAAAATTTAAACAGGACGGCGGCGTCAGACGCTACAATATGGTTCCTTCCGTCGACGCAAAAGCAACTCCATTTGGAGCCTACGACTCTTCTGTTTTTTACGCCATTCAACAACGTTGGTATGATTTGCTTGATAACGCAAGATATACTGGAGACCGCCGCGGCAAGGTCGTGATTGAGTTCCGCCTCCACTACGACGGCAGAATTTCAAATCTCAAAATCGTTGAATCAAACGTCGGCGAATTTCTCTCCACTATTTGCAGAATGGCTATTGAAGACCCCGCGCCTTACGAAAAATGGCCCCCCGATATGCGCAAAATGGTCGGCGCAGACTACCGCGAAGTCACTATCACCTTCTACTACCTGTAAACCAGCGACTGGAATAATCTTCTACAACTTCAGCCTGCCAGCGAACATTTCGCTTTTTGCTAAATACAACATCTTTTATACACGAACGCCACGCCTACATAACAACCGATTCATCCCCGCCTTCGGCTGAAATTCATAATCACCCAACAAAAGATACATACACCCTCTATGACTGATTAATAGAAAAAGGTCTTCTTGCAAAGATTGATTGTTTCATAACATTTATTAATGCCAACCTAACACCGCATTTCGGCTTTGAATTATCAAACCCACCCCTCATTATACCATAAAATATTTCTTGATTTTCACAAAAATATTATACAATTATAGTTTTTTATTATTTGTTAATAATACGGGTTCTGATATATTAAATTGAATTAAATTGTACGTTATTTTATGGAAGATACCCAAAAACGTCGCTTTGATTATCGTCCGGCAATTATAATCTTTCTGCTTGTGACGGTTTGTGTTTTTTTAATTTCCTACTTTACTTACAAAGGAATCATAAACGATGCAAAAGATAAATTTCAAGCCATATCAAGAGACGGGGCGGAAAACTTCTATCACGAACTATCTCAGCACCTTAATATGCTTCAGGAAATAAACGCCTTTTTTAAATCAAGCGAAAATGTCACACCCGAAGAATGGAATTCTTATACAGAAATTATTAAAAAGAGAGAAAAATATCCCGGAATCCGATCAATAGCCTTTCTACCGCAGGTCAAATCCAATGAATTAAATCAGTTTCTGGAAACAGCGCGCAAAACGTTAAATCCCGGCTACAATATATATCCGCCGGGAAATAGAAATCTCTATTTCCCCGTCTATTACTTAACCCCATTTATGGAGACTGACCAGTTTATCGGCTTTGACCATTATTCTGTACCGGAAAGACGCAAAGCCATAGATGAAGCGATAACAAGCCGCGACCAGAGGATAACCGAGAAACTAAAATTTTCATCACCATCAGGAACAACGCAATTTTCAGGCATAGTTATTTATACCCCAATATTTAAACCGACTTCCAAAACGAATGAACAAGAGTCGTTACTCGGCGTAATATCCTGTTCAATAATGTCTGAACAGTTTTTCCCCGCCTTAATGAAATCATTCAAAGAGCTACGTTTCTACGTTGAATTCTACGAAGGAGAAAACTTGACAGGAGAAAATCTCCTTTTCA
>JBAMMJ010000259.1:10528-15985 GCA_039793825.1 Verrucomicrobiota bacterium
CACGACAAAACCTGAGACTATGGCTAAAAAGCCGAAATTTGAGTTCACCGACCGCGGCGCAATCGGCGGAAAGACTTTCACAATAAAATTCACATCAACGCCCGATTATGAGGCATCCCTGAATACGGCATTCCCAATCACAATCGCAATTGCGGGTTTTTTAATCGCAATTGTCCTGGCAATGATTGTCGCCATTCAGATCAACGCCCGCAAACAGGCTCAGGAACTAACCCAAAAATTGGAAATTTCTTACCAGGAATTGAGCAAAACCAACGAAAAATTAGCAAAGGAAATTCAAGAAAAAAACGAGTTGTTAAAAGAGGTTGAATTTGAAAAGCATTTATTTGACGAGTTGCTTGAAAATACACCCGACGCAGTCTATTTCAAGGACATAAACTCGCGCTTCCTTAAGTTAAGCAAATTCGCGATTGAAAAACTCGCCATACCGGAAGAACAGTTAATCGGCAAAACCGATTTTGACCTCTTTACAGAGGAGCACGCACGTCCGGCTTTTGAAGACGAACAGGAGGTTATCCGCACCGGCAAACCAATAATCGGAAAAGTTGAAAAAGAGACCTGGAAAGACGGCAGAATCACCTATGCCCTAACCACAAAGATGCCATTCCGCGATAAAAATGGAAAAATCATCGGCACCTTCGGAATAAGCAAAGACATAACCGAGCTAAAAGAATCCCAGGATAAATTAAAAGAAGAACGCGAAAGACTCGCCCTTACGTTAAATTCTATCGGTGACGGCGTAATAAGCACCGACGCGCGCGGCAGGGTCACGCTTATGAATCCTATAGCTGAAAAATTGACAGGCTGGAAAACAGACGAGGCTCTGGGAAGACCTCTTAAAGAGGTGTTTGTAATCGTAAACCAGCAGACCCGACAGCCCGTTGAAGACCCTGTGGAAATAGTCATAAAAACAGGGAAAATCACAGGACTTGCAAACAACACAATGTTGATATCAAAAGATAAAACCGAACGCATCATCGCCGATAGCGCCGCCCCAATAAAGGACGCAGCCGGAAATATCCTCGGCGTAGTCCTGGTTTTCAGAGATGTAACCGATAAGTTCCGCCACGAACAAGACCGTATAAAAGCCGCCCGCCTTGAAACAATAGAGAGATTTGCCGGCGGGCTCGCCCACGACTTCAACAACATCCTTACCGCCATAATGGGAAATGTGTCACTCGTGAAGATGATGTTTGACTCTTCAAACCAGGCTTATCATCTCCTTGACAGCGCCGAACGTTCCTGCGGGCGAGCAAAAAATCTTATCAGACAACTTCTCACCTTCACCAAGAGCGGCAGTCCGGTCAAAAAACCAACCGAGTTGACTCCAATCCTCCGCCAGGCAATTGAAATGGCAATATATGGCAGCAACGTCACCGTAAAATACAATATCAATGATGAATTGCCGCTCATTGAAGCCGACGATAGCCAATTAAGTCAGGCATTTGTTCACCTCGCCACATTCTCGGTTCAAACAATGCCAACCGGCGGTTCAATCTATGTTAGCGCCGAAAAAGTGCTCCTGAACGACCAGAAAGCAAACGGACTTGAACCAGGCGACTACATAAAAATTGTTATTCAGGACCACGGCGAAGGCATCCCAAAAGAAGACCTGGCGCGATTCTTTGAACCTTACTACGCCCACGTCGGTCCAGGAAGCGGCGTCGGGCTTGCAGCCGCTGAATCAATAATCCGTAAACATAACGGACGAATTGAAGTCCATTCCATCCATAAAAAAGGGACTACCTTCACAATCTATTTGCCCGCAACATCCAAACAACCAGAAAAACCAAAAAATAACAAAGGATTTCCACCGGAATTGCGCGGAAAACGAATCCTTATAATGGACGATGAGGAAAATATCTGCATCCTTGTTGAAGCTATCCTTGAAAGATTCGGACTAAACGTAGAAACCTCGCTCAACGGAGAAGATGCTATCCGCAAATTCCTATCCGCTATCCGCGCAGGTATGCCTTACGACCTGGTAATCTTAGACCTCACCATACAGGGCGGCATCGGCGGCAAAGACGTCCTCGTGGAATTGAAAAAACACGACCCCAATGTAAAAGCAATCGTCTCAAGCGGCTATTCCTTTGACCCAATTATGGCAAATTACAAACAATACGGCTTCGCCGGCGTCATACAAAAACCATACAGCGCCGATGAGTTGAAAGAAATCGTTGTAGACCTGTTGCGCAAAGATTAAAATAATTACATTTATCTAAAATAAAACAAACATCCTTCAAATAAAACCTGATTCAAAAGATTTTGTTTCATCTTGTATCACAAAGCGTTGGCGTTGCCACCGCACTCCAAATTTATGGAGTGCGGTGTTAAGTGAGCAAACGCGAAAGCAACACCGCTTTGTGATACCAGATAACCACCAACCTTCAGAAAAAACACAAACCCAACAAATTAAATCCTTTCCTTTGTGTTGGTACTTATTCTGTTAATTATTTGAGACCTTTTACTGATAAAAAATACAGAACCTGCAATTAACTACTTCTTTAGATTTGGTATTAACCCCTTTGATTATTTGACATCCGATATCACAAAGCGGTAGCATTACCATCGCACTCCAAAGTCTTCCCGCCAGTCGTTCAATTCCCTATTTTTGCGCTCTTATTATGATAACCTTGCCCCAGAAGAAATTGAACTTTATCAACCCTTCTTTTTACAATATAAAAAAACACCATCCCTCCAATTCATTTAAATGTAGAAGGTCCCCACAACCCTGTTGCCCGATCAACTAAACCGCCATCAGCCAATGCATCAGACCTGATTGGCAAGGTAATTTTGCAAACCCATCTGGTCAATTTGGTCTTTTTGCGTCTCCTCCCAATCAAGATGGTCTTCCTCCATCTTCAAAATCTTTGTAAGCAACTCCGCGGTGCCGTTATCCTTTAATTCTTTTGCAACCATAATAGCGTCGTTGTATGCCGCAACAGCAGACGACTCTGCGTTAGTGTCGTTTGAAATCATATCAACAACGGTCTTCCCTATCTTTATCGGATTGAGTTTCTGCACAATCGGCATCCCCTCCAGAAAAATAATCCGCTGAATCAGCCATTCGGCGTGCTCCATCTCCTCCTTTGCCTGTTTTTCAATAGCTGTGTGGAGTTTGTTATAACCCCAATTTGCGCATAGCTCAGAATGCACCATATACTGGCTGATCGCGGTCAATTCTTCAGCAAGAAGTTCGTTTAAAACCCGAATTATTTTTTCATTTCCTTTCATTTTACAATCTCCGGTTGTGATTATTATTTCTCAATAAACTTATAAAACCATTTAAATCAATTAATGTCAATTTAAACCTAACATTAAAACCTGATTCATTTTGAATAAATCAAATTCCCTTCTACATCGCGCCATTCAGTCTTATTCCCCTTTTTAACCTTTGCGGCGAGGTTGTTTAAATAAAACAAGGTCGGCTCTGTAATATGCTGGTTGTTTAAAAACGGCTCGGTGTATTTTATTGCGCCGTATTTCTGCTGGTTTATATGATGTTGCTGGCCAACATGATTATTCCAGTCAACGCCTTCGGTTAAAAAACCGTGTTCGCCATAGTGATGTTTTGAAATAGCGCGAAGGACCGTCAAGCCGTCAAGCTCATATTCCCGGCTCCTGGCTAAATCCGTCGCCCGCGTCTCCAGAGCGGCTTCAAAATAGGCAAGCGCAGCTTCGGCGTTCTCCCAGAGATACGCGGTGTCCCACGACTTCTCCATATACAGCAAGCCCTTTGTGGCTACGCCATTCCTATCCTCAGTCATTTTAAATTGTTCAAGCCCATTAAGGCATTTTTCATAAGCAAATTTCTTTAAATTATCATCCCTCAGCAGCCGCGCTGCCTGACGCAATGTCCTGAACGCAACCGAATACGCAACATTTTCATTAGCGTCGTAGGTGTCGTGATTAATGCTCCCAAAAATCCCCCCCAAATTTGTAAATACGCTAATTTTGACCTTCATCGCGCCTCTGTAATCGGCAAGCCTTTGCTCTGTCAACTCCGCCTGCAACTGAATAATAAACAACCCGTCAGCGGAAGTTTGCCAGAATGGGTCGTTGCCGCCATCAGGGGATTTTTTATACACCTTGCCATCATCCGGAAGGGTTCTTCGCGGAAACCAGCCATTTGGCACATTTTCAACGTTTTTATCAATCCACTCCGCGCAACGCAGCGCCGTTTGCCTTAACTTATTTGCCCGGGCAGAGTCGCTAATATCGCTGGCAAACCGCAACATTTGATACGCAATCTTTGCCATTGACCCCGGACAAAACCACCAGGAGTTGTGTTTATAGTTCAAACAGAACTTCCCGCTTGTGGTCTCGCGATATGGACGAATAAAACCGCCCTCCTCCACAAAACCACATTCAAGCACATGGTCAAGAATTTTTATCGCCCTGGATTGCATCTCTAAATCACCGATAAACTTTCCTAATGTATAAATCTCCCACGCTCCCCCAACAGCGTTCGCAGCCCAACCCGGTCCTTCAAGATTGCCAAAATCGTGCCACCCCATAACATTCCCTTCAGGATCAACAAAACTTGAAATGGACACAAGATGCCCCTTTTCGTCAGTTTTCAATGTTTTTGTCAATGTGAAACGGATTGAGTCCGACATTGAATCAAAGATTGTGTAGCCGGGATTTTCCGGCAGATAAAACAACCGCTCGCCGGCAACAATATTTCCCGCAAATATAAAAAAATATGAGATTGCCACAATTATTATAAATGAGGTTGAGATATTATCGGGCTTCATAACATTTCTAATTTTATTCTAAAAATTTATTAAAGCGATATTATTTTGACGGCTGTTGATTTTAAGATTATTTATTTAATCAGATATGAACAGATTTAAAATTGTTTTAACGGTATGGGCAGTTGGGTTTGCCCTGTTGTTATGCGTCGACGCTGCCGAAAAATTCCGCGTCGCCACTTACAACCTTGAAAATTATATTGATAACCCCGCCTCTAACCGTCCGATTAAAAGCGAGGCTGCAAAAGAAAAAATCTGTGAAAATATCCTCGCCCTAAAACCCGATATCCTCGCTGTTCAGGAAATAGGTTCGCTCCCACTGCTCCTTGATTTGCGAGAACGTCTTAAAAAATCCGGACTTGAATTTCCTTACTACGAGTTTGTAACCGGCTGGGACACCAATATTTTTGTAGCCATTTTAAGCAGATTTCCCATTACCGACCGCCGCTCTCACACCAACGAAAGCTACCTGCTGCACGGCAAACGATTCTATGTAAGCCGCGGGATCGGAGAAGTTGATATTCAGGTAAATAACAATTACAAATTCACAATGTTCACCTGCCATCTAAAATCTAAACGAACAATCCCCGAAGCCGATGAGGCTGAAATGAGAGAAAAAGAAGCCGAGATTTTGCGGGAAAAAATAAACGCCCGATTTGCCAAAAATCCCGATGCCAACATT
>JBAMMJ010000260.1:0-15908 GCA_039793825.1 Verrucomicrobiota bacterium
ATATATCTAAAGCTTAGGGGCTGTCTGATGTCACAAAGCGGTGTTGCGCGAATGTTTGTCGCCGGGTATGGGGATTATTAAAACCTGGCGGCAATGGATTGCATAAGGTCTGGAGGCGAGACTAATCGTCGTCCTCAATTGTTGTTACCGCGTAGGAAGGAAAGGGGGTGTGCGGTCCTTTCATAGAATGCCAGATTATTCTGTTCAACACATTTTCCGGACATTGGTCAATTTTATCAAGCGGCAATTTTTCGGATTGTCTTGCGAGCTGTTGCATCAATGAGTCCGAGATTTTCTTAATTTCCGGGTTCAGGGTATCAAGCGGAATATTGTTTGGGACAGCTTTGTATGGGGTGAAATCGGGGATGTCAGTAAAACAGTCAAACATTGGAGTTGCTGAGGCATCCATCTGATTCATCGGCGGCAAGCCGAGTATAAGTTCTATTGTTCGTAAAATGCTTGTCTGATTATATTGGGTGCTTACAACTGTCCTGCGTTTTGTGTAAGGACTTATGACGAATGCGACGGTTCTATATCCGCTGATGTGGTCCCAGCCGTTTTGCGGGTCGTCTTCAATCACAAATATGCAGGTTTCCTTCCAGAATCGGCTATTGGAGATTGCCTCAACGATTTTGCCCAGCGCAAGGTCGTTGTCGGCAACGTGCGCATCAGGGGTTGGAGAGCCCGGTTTTGTGCCGCTTGTGTGGTCGTTTGGCAGGCAGATTATTGAGAGATTCGGGAATTCGCCTTTTTTCTCAAATTCATTTAATTCTTTTATAAACTGCGCGGCGCGGAACTGGTCTGGGATATCCATATCCCATCCGACTGTATTGGTACAGAGATACGGTCTAATAGATTCAATGGCAGGGCGGCTATAAATGACGACATTTGATGTTCCGCTGATAAAGTCTTTATAGACGTCGGTGAATTTTGGTTTTCCTTTGCGGGTTGAGTCGCGCCAGAATTTGTCTGTGATTGCGAACTCACCATAAATTCGTAGACTCTTTTTAAATGCAATAGCCATATCCCAGATGAATCCGGCGGATGAATAGGCAAGGGCGTCAATATCGTCATCTTCCATACCGTCGGGGTAACTGCGGGGGAATCCGGCAAAAGAGCGTTCAAGATATTCATTTGCGATTGCGCTATCTGCCCATTGATGACCGTCTGCGCTCAAAATTCCCGAGCAATAAGTATTATCTAACAGGACAAATTCGCGCGCTAATTTATGGTGATTTGGCGTGACTTTTTCGCCAAAAACGCAAAGCGACTCATCGCCGTTGCCTTCCTTCATATCGCCAAGAACCTGGTCGTAGGTGCGATTTTCTTTAATTATATAGACCACGTGTTTAAAGACGCTCGGTTCGCCAGTTCGTTCTGGAACAGGACGTGGAGGAATGTTTGCGCGCGGCGGTAAAAATGCCTGTTCAATTAATGGATAGCGAATGTTGAACAAAGCCTTATCGGTCAACTGTTTTAATTCTTGTTCGGATGGGATTTTTAAAATGGAGAGTGTTCCAAAGTATTGTCGCGAGTTATACTTTACCTTTTCGCCTGGTTTATATTTTTGAGTTGAACCGATGCCTTTGATGTTTGCGACATAAAGACGATTTTTTTCGGAATTGCAAATGATAGCGCCCGGAAACCAGCCAACAGGTATCAAGCCGATGAGTCGGGAGCAGCCGGGTTCAAAATTTATGACTGCAACAGCGTTTTGGGTTCCGTTGCAGACATAGAGCCGTTTTGCGGATTTATCAAAGGCAAGGGCGTTTGGTTGAGCGCCGAAGAGGTCGGACGGTTTCTGGCGCGCGCAGATTTTTTCCACGACGGTATCTGTTGAGGTATCAATAATATAAATAAGGTCGCCGCCTGAACTTGCGACAGCTAAATACCTACCATCAGGGGTTAGCGCCATACCTGATGGGTGTGGCGCGGTTAGAATCTCTTTAATAGCCCTGTCGTTGTTAAGATTGATTACGCTGATAGAACCTTCGCTGGAAATATATCTAACTGGATCAACTCTGACATTTATTTCCAAGCCGGCTGAACTGGTCAAATCATCCCATTCCGGTTGTCTGCCGCCGCGATTTGAAACGTAAACCTTATCGCCTTTTAACACGACATCGTGAGGCGCGACTCCAACATCCCAGATGCGCAAAGTTTTTCCTGTTGCAGCGTCCAGCTCGCAAAGTCGGTTTGACAGATTAAGCGCAACATATAGCCTCCTGCCATCGCTTGAAATTGCAAGACCGGCGGGAATATCGGATTTTCTTTTCCCGGCTGAAAATGGCGGAAGAGGTATGGAAAAGGAAGGCTGAATATTCACAGCGCCCTTTGAGTCTCTGGACACGGTAAACACCTTTATGCTTCCATTTACATTTGCAAGGTAAACCCGTTTGCCATCAGGAGAAAAGATTAGTCCCGTAAAACTTAATTGTCCTTCTCTGTCAGGCGATAGTATGTGTGTGGAGATGGTTTCTGGCGGCGTGAGGTCTTTTTCTGAGGGCAGCGGGACTTTTTGCAGAATTGCTCCGGTTTGCGGATTTATAACAACAAGGTCGTGAGTTTTGCCGGATGTAACGAGAATTTTTCCGTCCGGGCTGAGTGCCAGCGCCTGCGGTCGCATTCCGGGCAGTTCTACCTGAATTCCGCTCGGTGTTAATATCTGGTTTGCGGGGGTGTAGTAGCGATTTAAAGCGATTTTACCTGCTGGCAATCGGGTTCTGTGAATCTCTGAATACTTTTCTTTGCTTTTATGACAACCAATCACAAAAAAAGAAACAAAACAGAGAACAATCGCTATTTTGCGGATGTAATTCATATTCTTTTAAAAATAAAAATTTAACCTGGAAAATGTCAATTAAATAGGGAATTTTTGCAGGTTTACTCTGAATAATTAGAAAACTGGTAAGAACGCGTGTTTGAGTGAATTTTATATGCCGAAATCTTTTTGGTGGTGAGTGGCGGCGGCGCGTTTGCCAATGATTGCGTCGCAATGCGATTTGGTTTGACAAAGAATAGATTCACGCGAGCAGGTATTTGCGATTAGAAAAATTAACCGCTAACTTAACAGCAGAAAAACCGCAAGAAATTTTGAACCGCAATATTGTTATCAAATATTACCCCCAGTTCAGAGGCGAATAATCTTTTTTACTATCTTCTTTCATCAACTGTCCGCGGGTAACACCGATTTGATTGAGTAATTTCAGTTCTTTCCATAAATCTTTTCCGGAGATTTTGTTGTCAAAAAGGGCGCGATATTTCTGGATTGTTTTGATGACGACGTTTGCGGGCTCGTCAACAAATTCAATTCTAAACCAGCGCGCGCCGGCTGAATATAGGTCGTTGAAAGACTCTGCGCCTGTTTGTGCAAGCGCGTTGTAAACGACGTTTCTGCAGGCGAGATCTGCTAGCACATAATGTTCCGCTCCGACGCGGTCGCGCAATTTTAATTTATGTTTTTCGCAGGGGCGTCCGCAATCTCGCCAGTTTGTTCCCGATGACAAAAATTTGCAGAACAAACAATACTCCATATAAAACATCGGCATATGTTGATGAAGGGTGATTTCAAACCAATCTGGCGGCGCGCTGTTTAATAAATCAATTATCTGCGGAATATTAAGGTCGTAAGAAATTGTGATTCGTTGTGGTTTCCAGCGGTTTATCAAAAACTGCGCTGCGATTGGATTTGAAATGTTAAATGAAAAATCGCATATGCATTGCGACCCGGCAAAATACTCAAGGTGTGCAAAATTTCTGACCAGGTAACCATCGGCGTGACATTGACGGATTTTTTTCAGGATGCCCTCTTCGCCATCTTTGAAGACTCTTGGAGGCGCAACGAAAACTTTCGGTCTGGTTGTTTCGCCGACACCATTCGCCGTTGCAACAACATCGTCGTATTTTCTTATATCTTCAAAGTCACAATAAATTGTTTTAACTCCACAATTCAGAGCGGCTTTGAACTGCTCAATATTTCTAACAAGCGTTATTAACTGTGGAGGCGACTGTTCCGAAACAATGTTCCGTGGAATCTCGCGGTGATATTGCTTTGTAGATAATGACCAGCGAGGCGGCTGTTTGCGCAACTGTTCAAGTTTAGCGATTGCTTCCCGCCGCAGCCTGTTGATTTCGCTAAAGGGAAGAATCACGTTGCCAATGAGATTGTTTTCAAATTCTGCAAGATAAAATTGTGTTCCGCCGAGTCTTCCGAGTTGTTCTTTCAATATTTCATAGTCAAGCGGTTTTTCATTCGCCTCAACCAGGGGGATTTGCGATTTTACGCAAACCCGGTTTCCAATTTCGTCTTCGGCGGCGATCTCCATAGAGTTGCCGGCGCAGCCGCTGGCTTTGATTTTAAGAGCCCGTTTGTAATATGGGGAATTTGATAAAAAGCTTTTTCTCAATTCCCGTTCAAGCGCGGGGTCGCTTGTTTTCCAGACGAGGTCGCCGGTGTGAATGTTTTTAAAATTTATATCGCCGCCACCAAAAGCCAGCGCAACATATTCGCCGGGATCGGCTGATTGTTTAGAAAATTCGTTCTTATTTCCGCAGGAGAAAATCTCGTAAACACGCCCGCCTTCTTCGTCAAGGTCGGGTCTACCGCAATCAAAAACCACGCCGTCGCCTCTATTCAATTTTGCTTCAAGCGTTAAATAAACTCTGCCGTTATGAATCTTTTTTACAGTTCCGAGAAAAACGCCGCGTTTTTTGCCAAAGCGTGCGTGGACAAGTTGTTGATTGTTGATTCCGGCAAGCCACCCCGTATAAAGACCGCGCGAGAACGCCATCTGCATCCTGTACCAGACATCGTTATTTTTCGGCGAATCAGCCGTTTTATTTATTTTTCTTTTTCCCGCGAGCGAATCAAGGGCGTCCCGATAAATTCGGGTAATATTGGCGACATATTCTGGAGATTTTAGCCTTCCTTCAATTTTTATTGATTGGATGACGCCGCTATTGACAATTTCAGGGAGCAATTCAAAGCCTGCGAGGTCTTTTGGGCTTAACAGATAGCGCTGGTCGCCAATTTCCAGACGACGCCCATCGCAAATCAATTCGTAAGGCATTCTGCATGCCTGGGCGCACTCTCCGCGGTTTGCGGAGCGTCCGCCGAGAGATTCGCTCGTCAGACATTGACCTGAGTAAGCCACGCACAACGCGCCGTGGACGAATATCTCCAGTTCTGGACAGTCATTGCCGAGAATCTCCTTTATACGGATGACTTCCGCAAGAGAACATTCACGCGCCACAACAACGCGCGAACAGCCGAGTTGCTTTGCGGTCCGCGCGCCGATGGCATTGGTGATTGTCATCTGTGTGGAGGCGTGAATTGGGAAATCGGGGCTGATCTCTCTTATCAATTGGCATAAACCAATATCCTGAACAAGGATGGCGTCGGCGCCGGAGCGGATTATCTGTTCAATAAGGTTGGCAACTTCATCAAGTTCGCTGGTAAAGACCAGAGTGTTTACCGTGACATAGCCTTTGACACCGCGCAGGTGAAGGAACTCCATTGTCTGCGGGAGTTGGTCTAAAGAAAAATTTTTTGCTCTTATTCTTGCGTTGTGAGACGATAAGCCGAAATAGACTCCGTCGGCGCCATTTTCGACCGCAGCCCGAAGGCAATCCCAATCCCCTGCCGGCGCGAGCAATTCGGGCAATCTGTTCAATTGCGCGCTATGAACTCTGTTTTCTCTATTTGCGTCCATTCTATTTATTTGCCAGCGAATGCCATTTATTCATTTTTGCAATCAATATCACCAGACCTGAACTGAATCTGCCTGGAAAATCTTCTCAATAACAGACTCATAGTTTTCGGTATTAGCGAGATGAATAATTTCAATCTCTACATCTTTATATTGTCCAGAATTGACCATATTTTTCTGAAAATCAATAGTTCGGCTGGCTAAGCAGTCGTTTTCGTCGGTTAACAGATGTAATATTTTTCGCATAATCAAAACCTTATTAAATAGTCGCATTGTAAAGAGACTTCGGCTAACTCTTTTATGTCTATTTTATCGGTTTGTTCCCCGATATTCAAAAAGGCGGTGTTGGATTTTTTTGGGGTAAAGAAGCTGCAATACGTCTTTTTCAATGTATCTATAGATGAGTCTAATTGTTGGATAAATTCATAGTTATCGGAATTTTCAGAGATTGTCTGCAAGGAATTTTCGGTTAAATAAATATTTAATTGGATGTCGGCAATTGCTATCCCGGCGCAAAATCGCATAGCCTCCAGAATTAGCGCGGAGTTATTTGAATTTACATCAACTATTACAAGCAACTTTTTCACCGGTTAAACGCGATAAATTTATCGGTGTAATTTATGATATCGGACAGGGAACCGAGCCCTGAAAAGATGGCGCTGTCGCTTAATTTTATATTTCTCCTGTTCGCGCCGAAGGCGCAGACATAAAGTTTTGCGCCGTTTTTTTTGAGTTGCTGGACTTCATCAAAATCAACCGAGACAACGGCATCGTAAAGCAGGTAGAGATAGACGTCCACACCGGTATTCAGAGCGGCTTTTGCAAGTTCTATTCCGTGTTTGAACCGCGGGCTGCGCGGGGCGCAGGAAATTAATATTCCAAGTTTTCTTTTATTCATTGCCATATCAATATACTAAATATTTAATAATCGGTGGGAAAAATTTATTGGATGAGCGCAAGAAAGGAAAATATAGAGAGGTTGCCGATCGGGATATTTGATTCTGGCATTGGCGGTCTGACGGTTGTTCGGGCGATAAAAAAACTGTTGCCTTGTGAAGATATTATTTATCTTGGCGACACTGCGCGTGTTCCTTATGGGACAAAATCGCCCGAGACAGTAAAACGATTTGCTCAGCAGGATGCCGCTTTTTTGTATCGTCAGAACATAAAAGCGATTGTTGTTGCCTGCAACACAGTTTCCTCGTGGGCGTTGCCGGAGCTTGAACGTCTGTATGATATGCCGATATTTGGAGTAATAGAGCCCGGGGTTTGCGCGGCTATTAGCCAGACGAAAAACCACCGCATTGGAGTTATCGGCACCACGGCAACGATAAACAGCAATACCTACACTGTGGCGATCAAGGCGAGGGATAAAGGGGCAAGGGTCTTTGCGCGACCCTGCCCGCTGCTTGTGCCACTGGTTGAAGAAGGCTGGGTCAACCATCCTGTTACTCGCCAGGTTCTGACCATTTATCTTTCCCCATTGATTAAAAACAAAATTGACACGCTTATACTTGGCTGTACCCATTACCCATTGTTGAAACCTGTTATTAAAAAAATCGTTGGAGACAATATAGCGCTTGTAGATTCGGCTCAGGTATGCGCGCAGACTGTGAAACAAAAACTCGGGCAACTTGGATTTCTTAAACAATCGTCAAATTCCGAAGAAGGAAACCTGATCTTCTATACCACGGATGCGCCTGAACATTTCACGCGGCTTGCCAAACGTTTTTTGGGCTATCCGGTAAAAAGCGCCTGGAAAGCGGAGCTATGAGAGGTAGTTATAGAATGAGGGTCATTTGTGAACGGAGGAAACCTTAAAAACTTTTGTCTGGCTACCGATTTGATATTATTTGTATTCATAAGGATTTGAATCATATTATTGTTTATAATTTATATGATATAATTGGATGTAAAATGGGAATTGAAGTAATATTTTTGGGCACTGGAACCTCGCAGGGTGTGCCTATGATCGGGATAGAATATCCGACGGAATTCCTCGCCAATCCGAAGAATCACCGCACCCGTCCGTCTATCTATGTTGCAACTGAGAAAGTTAAATTTGTAATTGATACGACGCCGGAATTCAGAATTCAGATGCTCAGAGAGAATATTAAATGGCTTGACGCGGTGTTGTTTACGCACGGGCATGCCGACCATATAATGGGATTGGACGATTGCCGTCGGTTTTGCGATATGCGCGGCAGTGCTCTTCCGGTTTACGCCAGCGAGCAGACAATGGCGGATTTAAGACGGGTTTTTGTTTATGCATTTCATAATGGTCCGCATCCGAAAGGTTACTTTGTTCCCGAACCGCGAATTATAAATGGGCATTTTGAACTGGGCGACCTTTCGGTTGTACCGGTCAAGTTGCCTCACGGCAATGTAATAAGCACCGGCTATATATTTTCTCAAAACGGCTCAAAAAAACTTGCCTATTTGAGCGATTGCAAACTTGTTCCAGAAGAGGCAATTGAAAAAGCCAGAGGGGTAAAGGTATTGATCATTGACGCGCTGCGGTATAAGCCGCACTGGACGCACCTTAGCCGCGACGAGGCGATAGAAGTGGCAAAGAAAATAGGGGCGCAAACCACCTATTTCACTCACCTGACACACGATTACGACCACGACCGCGCGCAGGCTGAGTTACCCGAAAATATTTTTCTCGCATACGACGGATTAAGAATACGAATTGAATAATGCGCTAAGGATTTGTGAATAAGTGGTTAACAACAGGTGAACTGACGGTTAATAAATGAAAATAATTTGCTTTTTGCTAACACGGAACAGATGGTTGTTTGTCCTGGCTATTTTAACACTATCCATTGGTATAAAAGTGGATGCTGAAGATGGCTCATCGGTGGTTGTAATCTACAATTCATTGGTCCCTGATTCCAGAGAAATTGCCACTTACTACTCAAAATTGAGGAATGTGCCGTCAAATCAACTATTTGGATTTGAATTGCCAGCAGAAGAAACTATTACCCGAAAAGATTTTCAGCTTAAACTTGAAGTTCCTCTTTTGAAGAAATTATTTGAAACAAGGTTATTTGAATCCTATACCAATCAATCGGGAAAGGTTATTCTACCGCCGTTAAAATCAAAAATCCGATATGCGGTTTTATGCTATGGCGTCCCTGTAAAAATTCTTGAAGATGTAAATATTGTGGAAAAAGAGATAGATTATCTCCCACCTGCTTTGAGAAGGAACGAAGCCTCTGTGGACAGCGAACTATCGTGTCTGCCGCGCGGTCCGTTTACATATAAGTTAGCCGGTCCGCTTATAAATCACGTTTATATGACGACAAATACCGCCTTTATACACCCGACGAACGGTATATTGATTGTGACGCGGATAGACGCGCCGACGCCGAAGATCGCGATGTTGCTCATAGACAAAGCGCTTGAAGCTGAAAAGAATGGGCTCTGGGGACGCGCCTATTTTGATATGCGCGGCATAACAAATGGGGCGCTTGCCGAAGGTGATAAATGGTTTGCCGAAGCTGCCAGCTGGTGCGCAAGACTTGGATTTGAAACTGTTGTTGATAAAAACCCCGAAACCTTTTCGCAGGATATGCCGTTGAGCCATATTGCAATTTATGCCGGTTGGTATGATGAAAACATTTCGGGTCCGTTTCTTCAAAGCAATGTTGAATTTATGCCTGGTGCTTTTGCCTATCATCTGCATTCTTTTAGTAGCCAGAAGCTTAGAACGACCACAGAACGATGGGTTGGACCTTTGCTTGCAAAAGGCGTTACCATTACTATGGGAAGTGTGAACGAGCCCGGACTTGGCGGGACGCCCAATATTGCGGTTTTTTTAGTCAACTTTTTGCTAAATGGCTTTACCTTCGGCGAGGCTTTTATGTCGTCTCAACATTCTATTTCCTGGCAAAACATTGCAGTCGGGGACCCGCTCTATCAACCGTTCAGGAAAAACCTTGAGCAATGGCAAAAGGAACTGGAACAGTCAAACTCAAGAAATCTTGAATGGGTAATTCTGCGCTGGGCTAATATAAATCTTGCAGCCGGACGTTCTCCGATTTCTGTGATTGAATATATTGAAAAACAAAAATCAATAGTTCGTAAAAGTTCCGTGTTGCTTGAAAAACTTGGAGACCTCTATCTTTCGGAAAAAAAATATGACGATGCGTTAAGTTATTACGAGCTTGCGCTGAAAAACGAATGTTCGCTTAATCAACGAATAAGAGTTGCCCTCAGCTACGTTGACCTTCTTGTGTCTATGGGAAGAGAGAAGAAGGCTCTGGAGTTTTTAAAACGGCTTCAATCTGAATATCCAAAATGTCTGGAAAATAAAACGCTTATAGAGAGACTCCAGAGCCTTACCAAAAAGGTTTCCGATCAATAATCGGCTAATCTATTGGAGTAATTTCAATCCTGTGGTTAACAGGGGTTATTTGTTTAACGACATCCGAGTGCAGTTGCGCTTCTTTCATCATCAATTTTGTTGTAAGCGTGTCAAATGCTCTGGCGACTTCGGGGTCAGCTTTTTCATTTGGGAAATGGCGGAAATTCGTAATCAGGTTTTTAATCAATACGGTTTCAAAATTCTGCTTTGTTGAGATTGCTTTAAGTAGCGCATTGAACTGCCGGTCAAATGGGGTTTGAGAAAATTCTGCCGCCAGATTGATTCCTGATTGGAGTTGTTCTTTAGTAAACTCCTTTGTTTGGTCGCCCCACTTAACGCGAGCGCGGGGTTTTGAGAGATTTGCGACCTTCAATGTCAGTCGGTTCAAATCTTGATTAAACGGACAAAACGGCAAAATGCTGCGTGTGCTTGAGGAAGAAACCGGGTCGGGGTCAAAGCAAAACGGGTATTTTAAGCTTTGTATTTCAACACTGCCGCCTGTAGCAGATATAATTTTGTGACCGCCGGTGGCAGTGGCTTTGCCGTTTAAATCAACCGTTATTTCGCCGATATTGCCATCAAATCCCATCGCCTTTAAAAAGGCGTAAGCCATAACCAGATGTCCGTTTGGACCCGGGTGGATGCCGTCTCTGCCGCAGACATCGTAGTCGTCGCCCATCTTAGCCTTTGCCGCCTTCATTGCGTCTATGAGCGGCTGATGGACATCTGCGAAAGGCTGGTTATATTCCTGCGCGAGTTTTTTGCAGATGTCGCGTAACTTTGCCAGATTCTGGTTATACCCGTCTGCGCCTGAAAGCGGGGCAAAATTGTTGCGAACGAAATACTTTGTATCCACTGCGCCGGGAGAACCGATAATAATCGTTTTGACGCCGATTTTTTTGAGGCCTTCTATGACCCTGCGCATATTTGTCTCGTAGTTCCTGCCAATATCGTCGTTGTATGGACGATATTGTCCGTCGTTCATTCCGTAGCAGAGCGTTGCGACTGTTGGTTTAAAACCAGCAAGGTCATTCTCAAGCCTTCCGGCAAAACCTGCCGCGGTCTCGCCTCCCCAACCGTACTGGAAAACCCGCACTTCCTCAACTCCTGAACAGGCAAGCAGGTATGCTTCTATATATTTTGAATAGAGTTTCTGCTCAGTGATTGAGTCGCCGATAATTGCCACGCGCGCGCCGCGTTCAATAATGGTTGCCGCGAAGATATTTTGCGTTTGAACCGCAACAACAGCGGCTATTCCTGCACAGATAAAAGCCGATTTAAGATTTGTTTTCATAAGCCAGATTAAACCCACAGAAATAATTATTTTCAAGAATTTAATTTTAGCCAAACGCGCCTTTTTCCTGGAATGCTAATGATTCAGGAAGGCGCCGATTATATTGCGATGGGTCTAAGAGTATTGTTACGGCTATGTTAAATTTTTGTTAAGAATTATACCAATAACTTGTAAATAATAATTTGTTGATATTAATTTATATTGATTTTTTAATAAACATTTAAAAACAAAGAATGAGTTGTAAATATATTGATAGCAAATTTGAACACGTCGGTGCTAAAAAACCGGGAGTTAAACGTTTTTCAGGGTTCACCTTAATAGAGCTGCTTGTTGTAATCGCAATCATCGCAATACTTGCGGCTTTATTGTTGCCGGCGCTTTCCAAAGCGAAGGCGAAAGCTCAGGCAATTGCCTGCACAAATAACCTCAAGCAGTGGGGGCTTGCTTTCAGGATGTATACCGATGACAATCAGGATATTGTTCCCGAAGAAGGAAACACGGTTCTTCCGATTAACCATCCACAAAATGGGGACGCCTGGTATAATACAATTCCGCCTGAGGTGAAAAGTCCAACCCTTGTTAATCTTTATAACAATGGGACGATACCTTCCCCCGGAACAAAGACGATTTTTTCCTGTCCAACAGCGCCGGTGCCTGCTTTTACGCCTTCGGTGAACAAAGCCTATTTTATGTATGGGATGAATGGACGGCTGTGTATCAATAAAAGCACAAGAGCCTCAATGGGAATCAGCAATACCCGTTTAACTGCCATACCCAAGCCGACGGATACGATCTTTCTTGCAGAAGTGGATGGAAATTCTCCGACCGCCGGTGCGGCTCAATCAAATGTTACTGGACGCTACGCGGTTGCCCGACACGATCAGCGCGGGATATTTGCAATGTGCGACGGCAGCGTGCGTTCTGCAAAAACGAATGAATTTTTGAGGATGCCTACAGAGGCAAACTCAGCAAAAGATGAGTGGTCGGTTCCGAGAAAAATGTACTGGTATCCGACACCGACGACACCGGACTAAAATAAAACTGATTGATTATGAAAAAGTTATTATCGTTAATTGGAATTATGGCGGTCTCTGCCATTCCATTGTTTGCAACCATCATACTTGACGAGCCGTTTTCTTATCCTGACGGGTCGTTGATTCAGGTTTCAAGCGGGGGCTGGTCAAACCATAGCGGCACTTCAAATCAGGTTGACGTCTCAAACGGCAAGGTCAATCTTACCCAGACAGAAAGCGAGGATGTCAACAGACTTTTGCCCGGCGGTCCATATAGTAATATAACTCTTTATGTCAGCTGTGTGGTTAACTTTTCTGCATTACCGGGGACAGGCGCCTATTTTTTGCACCTGAAGGACGATGGGACTATGAATTTCAAGGCAAAGTTATTTGCAACAACCACTAACGCCTCAAGCGGGAATTACAGATTGGGGATAGCTCGTGGCGGAACCACTTTTACAAATGTTCCTTTTGATTTATCTCTGAACACCGATTACAAAATAGTAATCAGATATGATTGCACTACAGCCGATAGCACATTGTGGATAAATCCTGTGTCAGAAGATTCAACTATAAATAGAGCAGACGCAACAGATTCTACGGCTGTTGTTCCAATTTACGCGATTGCCTTGAGGCAGGCTTCCGGGATAGGGACATTAACAATTGACGACCTCAAGATTGGCACGACTTTTGCCGATGTTGCGGCGCCACCGTCGTCAACAAATCCGCCATCAATCTCAGCCATATCAAACCAGAGTATTGCAGCCAATGGCTCCACAGGGGCAATACCATTTAACGTTCTTGACGGAGAGACGCCTGCAGCTCAGCTTGTTGTGACAGCCAGCTCCGACAACCAGACGCTTGTTCCAAATAACAATATTGTTCTTGGCGGCTCGGGGAGTGATAGGACAATCACAATCACACCGGCTGCAAACCAGCAGGGTACAGCCCTGATAACCGTTGCGGTGCGCGATTCAGACAATAACATTGCGACAACTCAATTTTATATAACAGTCGGCGCGCCGATTATTTCTTCAATTCCTAACCAGATAATTCAGAAAAACACTTCAACGGCGGATATACCATTTACAATTTATGACAACGAAAGCGACCCTGGTGATTTGACTATAACCGGGGTATCGTCAAATCCAGCAATTGTTCCGCAAAACGGAATTACATTTGGCGGGTCTGGAACAAACAGAACGGTGAAGATTACACCGGTAATTGATGCGGCAGGCGTGTTAACAATTTCAATAATAGTTAGCGATGGCATTAACTATGCAACGAACAGTTTTAGATTAATCGTGTCGCAACCGGGCGACCTTGAATTATATGAGCCGTTTGATTATCCTGATGGCGCGTTGCAGGAAGTCTCTACTTATCGCTGGTTCAGACATAGTGGCGGCACAAATGAGATGAAGGTGATAGACGGGAAGGTTTTTCTTACACAGACGAACACAGAGGATTTGAGCATTTATCTCTATAATCTACCGCCTATGGGCTATTATGGAACGAATGAGGGTTATATTTTGTATTCAAGTTTCAAACTAAATTATAAATCGCTTCCATCAAGCGGCGATTATTTTGCGCACTATCGTGACACTACAACCCTTAATTTTAGGGGGAGAGTTTTTGCATCAACTAACGGCGCCGCGCCCGGACATTACAGGGTTGGGATTGCCAACGGCGGGTTTACTGTGGCATATATTACAAACGACCTTTCAACGAATCGGACCTATACAATTACTACCCGATACAATGTTGCGACTGCCGAAAGCAAAATCTGGGTAGACGCAACCTCTGAATCCGACCCGGGGGCTGAGGCAACAGACTTTACATTCCCTGTTGATATCTGGGCATTCAGCCTGCGTCAAAACTCCGGCATTGGTGCGCTGACTATAGACGATCTAAAAATCGGCACCTCTTTTGACAGAGTATATAGCGCGCCTAACTTTCCGCCTGTGATTTCACAAATTGCAGATCAAACAGCGCAGATGAATCAATCTACGCCGGCGATTCCGTTTACGGTCTCTGACGATTGGACGCCGGCTGAAAATCTTGTCATAACGGCGAGTTCTACCAACACGACGTTAATTCCGCAAGGAAACATTGTTATTTCAGGGACTGGTACAAATCGGGCAGTAACAATTACCCCCTCTGCGGGACAAATTGGCGAAAGTCTTATAACAATCACTGTTACAGACCAGAGCGGTGAGAGCTCGTCGGTATCATTCCTTGTTACGGTGCTTGCGCCAAATAATCCTCCTGTTATTTCAGATATACCCAGTCAACAATACTTTATTACCACAGTGCCTGCTCCGATTCAGTTTACTGTTTACGATCTGGAGACGCCTGCTGAAAGCCTGACAATTTCTGCAAGCTCAGATAATGTCGCGTTAATCAGCAATATTATTCTTGGCGGTAGCGGGACAAATCGGACTATAACTTTGTTGCTTGCTCCAAATCAGGTTGGGTCAGCCTATGTGTCCGTAAGTGTTAGCGATGGGGTTTATGTCACTACAAAGACATTCAGGGTAAATGTGAATCCGACCGTGTTGCTTGAGGAAAGATTTAATTATCCTGATGGTTCAATAATAACAAATTCTGGATTCTTCTGGAACGCACATAGTGGAACAACCGGTCAAACAATGGTTGTTAACGGCGTGCTTCAAATCACAGCCGCTCAAACAGAGGATATCAACGCGCCAATTACCAACGCTCCATTCGCGCCGGACTCAAATGTTGTTTTGTATGCTGGGTTTACGGTTACTTTCAGTCAGCTGCCTGCCGGCGGCGGCTATTTTGCGCACTTTAAGGATGCTGCAACAGGATTTCGCGCAAGAATATTTGGGACCACGAACGGGGCTGCTTCGGGAAAATTCCGCATTGGCATAGCGAACGCAGCCTCAAGCGCTAACGCGATCTATCCGATGGATTTAAGTCTGGGGGTTCCATACCGAATTGTTGTCAGATACAATTTAGGAACAGGTGTCGGCACACTATGGATAAATGAACCGTCAGAATCAAACGGAGGCGTCATTGCCTCTGATACTCCGTCCACTATCACTGTGACGAGTTTCGCGTTTCGCCAGGCAAGTGGCATCGGGGCAATCTCAATTGATGACCTTATTGTTGCAGCAACTTACAGCGCGGCGTTTGACAATTTTATAACGTTACCGCCGAGTTTAACGATAGTTAGGGCTGGCGATTCAATAAATCTTTATTGGCAGACGAGCGCCAGCGGTTATGTTCTGGAGAGCGCGATTGAACTTATTTCCGGTCAATGGGCGCAGGTTAACGCAACGCCAACAATTGAAAACGGTATGTTCAAAGTAAATCTACCGATTGAGGCGACGAACAGGTTCTTCAGGTTGCGCAGATAAACGGCGGATTTGGCGATAAAAAGCGTCGGCAATTATGTAATAGAAACAAACATCTGACTCTGAGGCTTTTTAACCTCACAAAGCGGCGTTGTGTTCGCGTTCGCTCACTTAACACCGCACTCCATAGTTTTGGAGTGCGGC
>JBAMMJ010000261.1:0-1999 GCA_039793825.1 Verrucomicrobiota bacterium
GAAAAAGATTTGCAACTAACAGACCAGTCAATGAGTTACGGCGGTTCATCGCAAACGATTGTGAATATTCGCGAAAATCCGCTCGCAAAACCTGCCTCCGAACAGACTGCGCCAGCCGGTAGTTCTCCTGCAAGACAACAGGGCGAGCAGAAACACAACATATCGCAGACGGCAAATGAAACCGCGTTTCCGTTGACAAAAGAGGGCAAACCCGACTTTGACAGAATGACCCCTGAACAACGACTACAATATCACCTGTTCAGATTGACAAAAAAATTTGGTTGAGTTTCCTTATTCGCGTAAGAATTACTGCAATCTTTGCGTTAATGTAATTTTTCCGATGCGATAACGGCGTTGTCCGTCTGAATCTTTTAATGGCAACGCAATAATTGGGGTTCCGTCGCGCATACCGACTGAGACGAATAGGTCGTATGCGCCTTGAGAAACTGGCGGTTTGTGCCCGCCTTCAAGCTGTCGCGCCACAACAAAAGAGGATTGGAGTGTATGTTCAACGCCGCCGGGTTTGAGGTTTTTGAAATCAAATCCTTCCTCAACATTTACAGAGATAATGCCTCCTTTTTCGTCTTTTAAAGTAAGCGCACAGAAGCCGCCCGGGTAGCATGGGGCGACGCCGACGTTTGCCCATTTTGTAATAACTGTGAAAGGAGTGCCCAGCGGCACGGTTTTTGGGAAACGAATCTCGCGCAATTGCAAACGATATCCGAGTCTGAGATTTATCCGCTCAATCGTCTGGCGGTTTTCCGTTAAAAACTCGCGGGGCCACCAGTGAATGCTCATATAACTGGCGTGGTAATCTTCCACAGCCTTAAGTAGAAGGTCGCCGCTCCAGGCATTGCGAGACTTTGACGGTCCATAGTGTTCGTGTTCCAGAACTACCGGAAATTTTTGCCAGAAAGCCTGCGCCATATCGGCGTGATACCACGAATTTGGCGGTGGTTGAACGAGTATGCTATCGTCGCGCATTGAAACCCCTTTTGAGAGGGCGTATTCCATCGCCGGGTATGGTCCGCCCCGTTTACTCGCGCCGGCAACGTCGTCGCTTATAACAAGTAACGTTTTCTGAAAATGTTTTTTGTGCAGGTCAATGTGTCGCTTAACGACTGTCAGGGTCTGTTCCTCGTTTAAACGGCTGCTGAAACCTGTATGGCCTTCTCCCCACATTCCGAACGAACCTATGTCTATGAAGGCGACGTTTGGGTTGCCGTCATATCGCCTCGCCATAACAGCAAGGAAATGGTCTAATTTTTCAAGAAAAACCGGGTCAAGATAGTCAGGGTCCCATAAAGGTCCGCCCGGGCGTGGACCCTTGCCGAATTCAAATTCCACACCTTTTGCGCCGGCGTCGGCAACCCATTTTGGCGTTGCCCAGCGGAGCCAGCTTTCCGAACAACTTACCCGCATAGCAATTCGTTTTCCTTTCGCTATCCACCTTTGAGTCGGCGTGTCAAAAAGCGACCAGTTGAACTTGCCTTCTTCTGGTTCCAAAAACGACCATGGCACCCGCAGATAGATCACTGAAAGTCCCGGAAAGTCGTCAAGTGTATCGGAAGGAGCGAGTTTTGAACCGTAATTTTCAATCAAATTGGAGTAAAAATGGAGGGTCCAGCCCATATCAGGATTTACTAACGCCTCGCCGCTATCGGCAGGATTTATTACCACATCTTCGGCATTTAACGCGAAGAGCGAAAAAAGGAAAATAGTTAGAATTCTTTGCATAATTAAATCCACTCTATCAATCATTAAACCGCAGTCAAGGTAGAGTAGAACGCGATTTTTGGAAGATAAAAATTCAATTACATTTATGTGATTTCAATTAGTGTAATAATTGAAAAAAGCCCCTTCAAACAAGATTTGATTTAAGGGATTTTGTTTCGTTTGGTATCACAAAGCGGTATTATAGCCGCAGCACTCCAAAGTTATGGGGTGCGGTTATATGGAGTGCGGTGTTAAGCCTGCGCAAGCAGGCGCAACACCGCTT
>JBAMMJ010000262.1:0-15800 GCA_039793825.1 Verrucomicrobiota bacterium
GAAATATTATCAAATTGCTCGCTGTATTTGAATCACGCAAAGCCCAATTCTTAATCCACCACAATGTTTTTCTGGTTTAATACAGGCTTTTGGTTTTTTCAAAATGTTGAAAAAATTATCCTCATATAGTAACTATTATTTACTATGAAAGCCGCATTTATTAGAAAAACAGGACCGCCGGAGGTGATAGAATATAACGATTTTCCTACGCCAAAACCGGCTAAACAACAGGTGTTGGTAAGGGTAAAGGCTGTTTCAGTAAATCCAATAGATACCTACATCAGGGCTGGGCTTGTGCCAATGAACATACCAATGCCATATATAATAGGCTGCGACCTCGCAGGAGTCGTGGAAGAAGTTGGCGAAGGCGTAAGCAAGTTCAATAAAGGGCATCGGGTCTGGGGAACAAATCAGGGACTTTTAGGCAGACAGGGCGTTTTTGCGGAGTTTGCCGCTGTGGACGAACAGTGGTTATACCCCATTCCCGACGGGGTTTCAGACGAGGATGCGGCGGCTATCGCGCTGGTTGGAATAACCGCGCACCTGGGACTCGTCCGCGACGCAAAACTATCGCCCGGTGAAACAATATTTGTCAATGGCGGCTCCGGAGGCGTTGGTTCGGTGGTTATTCAAATGGCAAAAGCAATTGGCGCCCGAGTCTTCGCAAGCGCCGGAAGCGAACAAAAAATAGAACTATGCAAACGTCTCGGCGCGGAAGTGGCTTTTAACTATAAAACTCAAGACTTCGCAAAGGAGTTAAAAAACATCCTGCCAGACGGAGTCAATGTCTGGTGGGAAACCTCCCGCGAACCAGATTTTGATAAAATTGTATCCGTTCTTTCCCGGCGCGGAAGGATAGTAATTATGGCTGGCAGAGAAGCCCGCCCGCCTTTCCCGGTCGGTCCGTTTTATATAAAAGATTGTAAACTATTCGGATTTGTAATGTTTAATGCAACTCCACAGGAACAATCCGTTTGTGCTCTGGACATTAACCGCTGGTTGAAGGAAGGAAAACTTAAACCCGTTATAGATAGAGTGCTCCCACTCTCCGAAGCCGCTTACGCCCACAGGCTTCAGGAAGAAAACACTCTTGCAAGAAAAGGAACGCTTTGCGGGAAAATCGTTCTAAAACCGTAATATAAGAACAGGTAAAACCAGTTATAATTTCAAACTCCATCACTACGGCTAAATTTAACGCCGATCTTATACATTAAATTACCTGAATGGCTGCCGCCGTATTTTGTAAACCAACCTCACTTTTCCCCACACCTAACTGTGATTGAATCAAGGAAAAAGCTATAATTTAGCAAAATTAGAAAATCATTTGGTTAGCATAGGCGCCAGCCGCGAAGCAAACCGGCTTGAGGCGTTCAGGCAGTTAGTATTAAATCCTGCGTTGATCTTCTCCGACATTGGTTTCAATATGGTACCAGATGACAAAAGAATCGGGCTGAATAGTGTTAAGTTATGCTTTTAATTTTTCAAGAAACACTTTAAATTTAAGTTATGGCGCGCAGAGAGTCATCCGAAAGCCATCATAACCGAGGCTACAACGATATCATTGGGATATCGCTAATAGCTTTTGGTTTGTTGTTGATGATAGCCCAGTGGTCTTATGACAGCTGTGACTTGCGCGTCATCCATGACCCGCCAAACGACCCGCCGAAAAACTGGATCGGCGTTGCTGGCGCTTATCTTGCTTATTACTCATTCAGGATTTTTGGAGGCGCGGCATTTGTGTTGCCATTACTATTATATTTTTTTGGTCTGGCAAACATCTGGGATTATCTTGAATACCTCCGAAAACGGTGGTGGTCGTGGGGAGCGGCTTCCCTCTTGATGATTTGTTCAACAGGAATTCTGGATTTATACACTGACAAAAACACGCTGATTGCGCTTGCCCAAGGAAACATTTTTAACGCAGGTTTTCTGGAAAAACTTGCCCGAAATCTTGGTATTGAGAGCGCCGGTGGTTTCCTTGGAATGGTTATAAATCAATCCCTTTTTCTTAACTTTGGAAAGCCAGGCGCAACAATTATCTATATCGCGCTCTATGTTATAAGCCTCTATTTGCTAACAAATTTCCAACTCGGCGAGTGGTTAAGAGAATTATTTGAAAAAGAAAAATTCCCTCAATCTCGTCCTGACTACGAAAAGGAATTGAAAGAAAAAGAGCGAGAACTTGAACAAAAACGAAAAGAATTGGAAGAGGAATATGAAAAATTAAATGCAGGCAAACGGTCTGAAAAGGAGACTAAAGCGGAAGAAAAATCTCAGCAAGGTCCTCTGGTCGGACCCGACCTTCAACCGGTTCCGCCGCCAAGAATCCGTGACCTGAGTATCCCCAGAATTCCTGCCACCGAACAGACCAGCCACTCCATTGCCAAAGAACAAAACCCATTTGCAGTTCAAGAAGAACCGAAAGAACAGAAAGTTGAAAAAGAGAATGGAAAACAAAAAATTCATCCGCCTGCAAAAACAGCGGAGGTTTTAGGCAAAGTTCCCGTATCCATACCAACTGAAGAACAGAAAGCTGAATCAGAAACCAAAACCGAAGAGATAGAAAAAGAGTCCTCTGGAAAAGAAGCAGAGGAAAAAATGCCGACGGCTGTTCAAACCCCGGCAGACCATCCCGGAAAACCGAAACAACCCCAAAGAAGAACCAAGCCACTCGCTGTGGCTTCCACGCCGGTTATTGGAAATTATCAATTACCGCCGCTTGACCTTCTCCAATATCCCGATCCAACAATCAGACCAACAGAAACAGAAGAGGAACTGCTTGCAAACGCCCAGTTAATGAAAAATACGCTTGCTCAATTTGATATTGAGGTTGCAATAGGCGACATAACAAAAGGACCAACAATAACAAGATACGAGTTACACCCCGCGCCGGGCGTTAAGTTGGAAAAAATAACTGCGCTCTCAAATAACATTGCGGCGGCATTAAAAGCCGAAAAAATTCACATCCTTGCGCCTGTGCCGGGCAAAAGTTCAGTCGGTGTAGAGGTTCCAAACCGTATTAAATCAAAAGTTACTATCCGTGAAATCCTTGAATCTGACGAATGGAAAAACACAAAAGCGCGGATTCCTATCGCATTGGGAAAGGATGTTTATGGACATCCGATTGTGGCAGACCTATCAGAAATGCCACATTTATTAATTGCTGGCAGCACAGGCTCTGGCAAATCCGTTTGCATTAATTCAATTATCGCCTCTTTGCTCTACAGATTTGCGCCAGATCAATTGCGGTTTGTGATGATTGACCCGAAAGTTGTGGAACTGCAGCACTATAACACGCTGCCGCATCTTGTTGTGCCAGTGGTAACCGACCCCAAAAAAGTCATACTCGCGCTGCGCTGGATAATTAATGAAATGGAGAAACGATACCAGATTTTTGCAAAGGTCGGTGTGAGAAATATTAAATCTTTCAACGAACGCCCTCGCGGCAAACCAACACATCGGTCTGAACCTGAATTGCCGCTTCGGGCTAAAAAAGAGATAATTGAACCCAATTCAGACGGTTTTGCCGTTCAGGTTGACGAGGAAATTGTTGTCCCGCGCGATGAAGATATAGTCATTCCAGACAAACTCAGTTACATTGTCGTCGTCATTGACGAGCTTGCCGACTTAATGCTGGTTGCGCCTGCTGATGTTGAAATGGCGATCGCCAGAATTACTCAAATGGCGCGCGCAGCCGGTATCCACGTCATTGTAGCCACTCAAAGACCAAGCGTTGATGTTATCACAGGAATTATCAAAGCAAATATCCCGGCGCGAATTGCATTTCAGGTCGCTTCAAAGGTGGATTCAAGAACAATCCTTGACGCGATGGGGGCGGATAAACTCCTCGGTAAAGGCGATATGCTTTATCTGCCACCCGGCGCCGCCAAACTTATCAGAGCCCAGGGCGCACTTATTACAGACCAGGAAATTCAGGCTATTGTTGACTTTATCTCTAAACAGGGCAAACCAAGTTATGAAATGGAAATTCATCAACAACTCCAACAGGCAAGCGGAAGCTTCGGGATTGACCAAAACGGATGTGACGAAGATGAAGACCTTATCCAGCAATGTATTGAAGTCATCCGTAGCGAGCAAAAGGCAAGCGTTTCTCTGCTTCAACGCAGGTTAAGGCTTGGATACACTCGCGCGGCGCGAATTATGGACGAGCTAGAACGGCGCGGAATCGTCGGTCCTAGCAAAGGCGCCGAGCCCAGGGACATTTTAATTGACCTTGATAATACCGGAGCAGACGGACGGGGACAACACGCAGTCTAACACCTCACCTCTTCCATTATAATTATGAATTCACAAAAATATACCAAAAAAGCAGTCTTTCTTGACCGCGATGGTGTAATAATAGAAGAAAAAAACTACCTTCACAAAATTGAGGATGTTGTCTTTATTAAAAACGCCGCTGCGGCGCTAAAACAATTACAGAACGCAGGCTTTCTCCTTATAATTGTGACCAATCAATCCGGGGTAGGTCGCGGTTATTTCACTATGGAAGACGTGAACAAAGTAAATGAATTCATTAAATCGCAGCTAAAAAAAGAGGGAGTCCATATCAATGAAATATATGTTGCCCCTGAAGCGCCTGGACAACCAAGCGTTGGACGAAAACCATCGCCGGCTTTCTTGTTTGAAGCCCGCGACAAATTCCAGATCGATCTTTCAAAGAGCTTTGTTGTCGGAGATAAACTTGCAGATATTGAATGCGGCTGGAACGCAGGTGTTAAAAAATCAATACTTGTGCTCACAGGATACGGCAAAAAAACACAAGCGGAATACGCGGACAGGTTGAAAGACGCGGTTGTCCTAAACGATTTAAGCGAAGCGGCAAATTGGATTTTAAACAGCGAGAATTTAAACAACGTAGCATCTTCATAATTATAACTTTGCTCTAAATGAAAGTAATAAATATATATGAATAGGTATTTACTGGTTTTGTGTCTTTTTAACGTATTTTGGGCAGGCACTCTCACAATTTACAAAACGCTTGGCAACACCCTTTCTGTGGGGGTCATTGTAACCATTCGCTTTGGACTGGCTGGTATACTGATGCTACTATTCTGGAAATTATTTAAAGGGGACGCCCCTAAAGGAATAAACCTGATAAAAACTATTTTAATGGGGTGTCTTGTCTTCTGTCTCGGGCATCGGTTTCAGGTTGCGGGAAATAACTACGGCGGCGCCGGAAATTCAGCTGTTTTAATGGCTCTTGAACCACTGCTTGCCTCGGTTATGGCTGCCATCTTTTTAAAAGAATCTATTCCAATAAAAAGATGGGCGGGATTTGTTCTGGGTATGTGGGGAGTAGCAATCTTAAACGGCGTCTGGAAAGAAGATTTTAAGTGGACAGGGCTTGGAGCAAGCATGCTGTTTATTGCCTCGCTATTATGCGAGACCGCCTACTCAATTATCGGCAAACCGGTTGTGTCAAAAGCAGACCCTGCAAAAGTCCTGTGCATCGCCCTGTTAAGCGGCACAGCGCTGAATCTCTGTTTTGATTTTAAAAACGTCGTCTCTGCAATCCCGTCGTTATCTATAAATTCTATTCTCTTGTTCGGTTACCTCTCAATTATCTGCACAGTGGCTGGTTATCTGATATGGCTTAAAACAATTAAGCATCTTGATGTCAATATTGTTGCATTAACTATATTTATTCAACCGATTGCAGGCGTGCCTATGGCTGCATTTTTTCTCAATGAACAACTTCGGTGGGAACAACTCTGGGGAGCGCTTGTAATAGCCAGCGGTCTGCTAATAGGATTCAGACGCAACAACAACTGATGTTTAAACGTTGATCTATATTCTGATGACCCGACTCAATGCTAAATTTTAATTCGCACCGGAATAAAAATAGCAGATAAATCTTGTTATGTAATCTATTTATCAAAATAATTTCTATAACAGCCGACAAAATCTGAGCGTTAATTTTAGTTTGTTTTAAAAATTGAAGGGTTTAGGTTTGGTTCATTGGTTCAGGGCAAATTGCTGTATCCAACTTGAAAGCGTCTCAACCCAAAGAGGATGAGTGTTCAAACAGGGTATCAATTTTAGTTCTTCGCCGCCAGATTCAATGAATACTTCTCTATTGCGAATAGCGATTTCTTCAAGTGTTTCAATGCAATCAGCGACAAACGAGGGACAGGCGACAAACACCTTCTTATGCCCTGATTTTGCAAGCTCACGCAGGATATCAACTGTGGCTGGGGACAACCATCTGTCAATGCCAATACGGGATTGAAAGGCGACGGTAAATTTATCTGTCGGCAAGTTTAATCGTTCAGCCAATAAGCGGGTTGTCTCAAAACATTGATAACGATAACAAAAATCCATAGCAGGGCTCGGGATTTTGCAGCAATCTGGAATTTTCAAGCAATGCGAGCGTGTTGGGTCGGTCTTTTTTATATGTCGTTCAGGAAGACCGTGATAACTAAAAACAATGTGGTCAAACCCTTCAGACAAATAGGCTCTCGTATTTTCAGCAAGCGCGCGGATGAAATCCGGGTCTTTGTAAAATGGTGGATGCACACTAATTTCAATTTTTTGATCTGCGTGTTTTATAATTTTTCTAACAGACTCCACCGCGCTTTTAAAGGTTGACATCGCATATTGAGGAAAAAGCGGTATAACGAGCAGCTTCTCAATTCCCATTGATTTAAATTTATCAATAGCCGTTCGGATAGAAGGATTCTGGTATCGCATTGCCAGTTCAATGGGGATATCAACATTCTTTTGAACCGCACTGGTTAGCTCTGTGCTTATCGCTAACAGCGGCGAGCCTTTTTCTGTCCATATTTTTTTATACGCCTCCGCTGAATTTGCCGCTCGTCGTGGAACAATAATAAAATTCACCAATAAATATCGGATTGGATAAGGAAGGTCTATGACGTTTTTATCCATCAAGAATTCCGATAAATACCGCCGCACATCTTCAACCGAAGTTGAGTCTGGTGTGCCAAGGTTTATCAACAAAGCGGCTTTCTTTTTCCCCATAACCTTAATCGATCGCTGACAGTCTAATGCTGAATAGGTTTATTGTGTAAATAATTCGCTATTTTATCCGCCGATTTTAAACCCGAATGAATTGAATCGCTCAATGAGACACCATCACGGTAATGACCGGCAAAGAAAATTCCTTTTGCCGCCGATTCAACCTCGTCAATTAGTTTCAGATATTTCCCATAACCGACATTATATTGTGGGATAGCCTTTTCGTAGCGCGCTACAAAAGAAAACTCTATCTTACCTTTTGCGCCGAGCAACACCTTCAGGTCTTCTGCGGTAATTTTGATTAATTCAGATTCTGGCAATAACGCAAGTTCAGGATTCTGCGCTCCGCCAAGGTAAGTTGTAAGCGTGACGTAACCTTTCGGGGCGCGCCGTGGGAATAACGATGAACTAAAAATTGTGCCCAGTATTCTGAAACCTTCTTTTCTTGGAACCAGCACTCCGAATCCATCCAACGGGTGTTCAACTTCATCCCGTTTATAACCAAGAACCACGCTTGCCACCGGAGGATATTCAATTTCCTCAAGTTGGGTCAGGTCTATTCTGTTAGTTGAATCGGCGTTATTAGAGGTGTGGCTAATCCTGATCTTTGCGGCTCTATAAGCGGTTGATGTTATTAGCACCGCTGAAAACTTTTCCGCGCAAACGCTATCTACACCTTTTAACACCACTTCCCATCCATCAGCACATCTTCTTAATTCTGAAACCTCGCAATTATAGCAAATAGAATCTTTGATATGCTTCGCCAGAGTATCGGTTAAAACCTGCAAACCGTCATCAAACGAAACCTTCGGGGCGTCGGCTTTTGAAATTTCGCCCCGTTTTTTCCGTTCTCTTGCGCCAAAAATCTGTCCAAGAATTAGCGAACCGTAACGCGCTTCAAGATTATATACTTTTGCGAATGCGTGTTTGAGCGAAATCTTGTAGGGATTTCCCGCGTAAATGCCAGAAACTAACGGGTCAATTGCGTAATCAAGGAATTCCTGACCGAGTCTTCGTTTTACGAACTCCGCTACGCTCTCTTCTCCCCTGCCACGCCCTATCAAAGGTTCAACAAGGAGATTTAACTTTGCGGACACTGTAAAAAGTTCCGAAGCAAAGAAAGCAGGCGGTGAGGATGGAAGTTTTATCGGTCGCTTATATCGGGCTATATATCTATTTTTTGCCTCCGGGTTAGAATATAATTTTCGTTCCTCAAGACCTGCGTCTTTAAAAAATTGTTTAAGCAATGGTGTGGTCTCAAGCAATGTGTTTGGTCCGTATTCCGCGAGCCACTCGCAATCGCGCATTGTTCGTATTACGCCACCCGGACGGGATGAAGCCTCAAAAACCTTAACTTTTATTCCTGACTTTTTAAGTTGGTATGCCGCGCATAAACCTGTTATGCCAGCGCCAACGATTGCGACTGTTTTTTCACACGCTGTTGAATTGTCCATAATAGCGCTTTGTTAAGCCGTTGAAGTAAATTAGATTTATATAGCCCGTGAAAATTTACGTTCGGTCATTTTAGGCAAATAAGCGTCAAACCGCATTGCAATAACTCTGATAAAAAGCCTCCCCAGGCGGGTAACTTCTATGCCGTCAGAACTTCGTTTTAACAAACCGTCGGCTTCAAGGTCTGAAAGCGATTCTATCTCGCGGTTAAAATAATTTCTAAAGTCAATGCCGAGCAGCTGTGACATCTGGCTATAATTAATCCCTAAATCGCACATCAAGCGCATAATGGTGACGCGTCTGATTTTATCGTCATCACTTAAAATGAAACCACGGACGAGCGGAACGCAACCCTCATCCAGCATTGAGTAATAAGTCTTTAATTCTTTATGGTTTTGCCAGTATGCAGAATCTGTTTGAGAAATTGAAGACATACCGAACGCGTAAATATCGGCGCCGGCGCGGGTGCTATAACCTTGAAAATTGCGTTGTAGTGTACGGGTGCGTTGCGCCTTAACAAGTTCGTCCGATTCCAGTGCAAAGTGGTCCATCCCAATGTAGACATATCCTGAGCGAGTCAGTTTTTCAGTAACCAGTTTTAACAATTGAAATTTTGTTTCTGGTGACGGCAGATTCTGTTTGTATTCAAAGATTCGTTGAGACGGTTTCATCCATGGAACGTGAGCATAACTAAAAACAGCAAATCTATCCGGTTTAAATTCAAGAACATCCTCTATCGTCTTTTCAAACGATTCTGGAGTTTGAAATGGCAATCCGTATATTAAATCTATGTTCAGGGATTGGAATCCATATTCGCGGACCCATCCGATAACATCTGCGGTCAATTCTTTTGGTTGAATCCTGTGAATCGCCTTTTGAACTTTAGGGTTAAAATCCTGCACACCGAGCGATGCGCGATTAAAACCAACATCTCTAAAAGCCTTGACCTGCTCTTTAGTCATCCTGCGCGGGTCCATCTCAACCCCTGCCTCTATATCATCTGAAAAGGTAAAACGATTGCGAATCAGTTCTCCAAGCCGATAAATGTCCTCGGCTGGCATAAAAGAAGGGCTACCGCCGCCAAAATGAAGTTGAACCACTTTTCTCTTTGGGTTTATCAGCGGCGTGATTATATCAAGCTCCTTTTCAAGATAATCTATATAGGTTGAGCTCTGTTTGACATTCGGAGTTATTATTGTTGTGCAGCCGCAAAACCAGCACAGCGAATAACAAAATGGTATGTGAAAATATAGGGACAGATCGCGAGTCTGCAAATTGTTTCGCTCTATTTCTCTTCTAACCTGCTCCCAGGTTATTGCAGTAAAATGAACCGCCGGCGGATACGAGGTATAACGCGGACCCGGAATATTATATTTTTTTACGAGGTCTAAATCTACTGTTATTTCATTCATAAACAACTATTAAATAATATAGCGGTTTTTTTAATCTTTGCGTATTATTTTTATAATCTCTTCAATATTTCTCAATCTGGCATCCTGCGGAACGCCATGACCTAAATTGAATATAAACCCATTTCTGCCATTCATCTGAGAAAGAATTAGCTTCGTTTGTTCTACAGCCGGCCGCGGGTCGTCCAATCTTAAAAGCTCGGGGTCAAGATTCCCCTGAATTGCAACACTTTTTGGCAAAATTCGCCTCGCTTCAGCCAGAGAAAAATTATGGTCAATACCTATTGCATTTGCCCCCGTAGAAATTAATTCATCCCAATTTTTGTGAACACCCTTACAAAACACTATGACGGGGACCTTCACTTTGATTGCCTCCACAATTTTCCTGATCCACATTCCCGAAGCGGCTTCAAATTCATTTTCAGATAAGAGCCACCCCAAAGTATCAAATATTTGAACAGCGTCAACTCCTTGTTTTGCCTGACAGTCAAGATATTGAATGATGGCGGTTGTAAGTTTATCCATCAAGAGTTCAAAAGATTTTCTGTCGGAACTGATTAACTTCCTCGCCTTTTCAAAACTTTTAGAACTCCCGCCTTCAAGCATAAAATTTGCAAGTGTCCAGGGCGACCCCGTAAAACCGATCAAGGCGGTTTTATTGCCAAGAGTTTTTCTAACTATTCTCAAAGCCTCAAAAACATAGTTAAGCCGCTGTTCAACCTCAGATGTATTGAGTTTCAGGATGTCTTCGTAAGTGGATATTGCAAAATCCATTTTGACTCCATTTCCATCTGTAAAGTGATAGGGTTGTCCCATAGCCTCGGGAATGACAAGAATGTCGCTGAATATGATTGCGGCGTCAAAATCAAAACGTCTTATTGGCTGCAGTGTAACCTCTGCGGCAAGATCGGGAGTTTTGACAAGTTCAACGAACGAATAACTTTCTTTTAACTCTCTATATTCAGGAAGCGCACGACCTGCCTGCCTCATCATCCAGACAGGCGGATAATCTACTGGCAAACATTGGATTGCCCGAGCAAATCGTTCCCGCCGAGTCAACTGCGCAAAAACCGATGCCTTATCTGTTCGGCTATTTTTTTTATCTTCTATTTCTGACATCTTATCAAATACCCCAAATCACAACTTTATCTGTCCTGACCGGTGTAAAAATCTTACACGATTTGACCCGATTTAAAACCTTAAAAATACCTTCACATTATATTATGATTGTAGTAATATATATTTATGCCCAAAGCCCAAACCAATAAAAGACGCGGTCATACGTCTAATATAGGGGAAGGTTTGTCTCATAAAAAGGCAATTGTCAAAAATTCAAACCGAAATACCAGAATTAGAACCATATTTTTAAAGTTTTTCATAATTTTTGTTATTCCAATCGGATTTTTGATTTGCTCAGAGGTTCTCTTGCGCGTTTTTAATTATGGTTATTCAACGAGCTTTTTCAAAATATACAATGATGAATATCTTGTTCCAAATCCTGATTTTTCAAAGCGATTCTTTCCTGCCAACACAGTTAAAACTGCATGGCCATTTAAGATACCGATAAAAAAACAACAGGGCACAATAAGGATTTTTGTTCTTGGCGATTCCGCTGCGCAGGGCACGCCTGCGCCTGCGTTTGGATTCGCGAGAATCCTTGAAGTAATGATGGAGCATCAATTCCCCGGTCAAAAATTTGAAATTGTAAACGCAGCTATGCGCGGCATAAATTCGCACGTAGTCATCCCTATCGCAGAAGAGTGCACCGAATACCAAGCCGACGCCATACTAATTTATCTTGGAAACAACGAATCAGTCGGTCTATACGCCCCAGAACCAAACGGGTTTAACATTGTTCAATATCCAATGCTTATTAAACTCAAACATCTTGCCGCGCAAACAAAAGTCTCGCAATTTTTTGAATCTATAATTTCAAAAATCTCAAAAACGAAAAAACCTGTAATTCAAGACTTTCACTACTTTCAAAACCACAAAATCGCTTTTAATGATAAATTACGGATTGCCACAGTGAAAAACTTTGAATCAAATTTGAAAAAAATATGCTCTGTGGCAACAAAAAATGGCACAAAGGTTTTCCTATCTACGGTGGCTGTTAACTTGCAGGATTCGCCCCCATTCGGGTCATTACATAAAAATGGACTGTCAAAAAGCGACCTTGAAAATTGGACTAACCTTGTGATGAAAGGCGATACTGAGGAGTTAAAAGGGAATTATGCCGAAGCGATAAAATATTACAGCGAAGCCCTTAAAATAGACCCCGAATATGCTGAATTGAATTACAAAATCGCGAATTGTTATAAAACTATTGGAGACATTGATGCGGCAAAAAAATATTATCAGCTTTCTGTAGATTATGATGCCCTGCCATTCAGGTCCGATTCCAGGATCAACAATGTTATAAGAAATGTTGCCAATAGTTTTAAATCAAAAGGCGTCTGGCTCGTGGACTCCGAACAGGCGTTTTTCCAGGACGCAATAAAAAACTTTAAGGAAATTCCAGGTAGCAGATATTTTCACGAATATGTTCATTTCAAATTTACCGGCGACTATCTGCTTGCCAGAACGTTTTATAGCAACCTTGTTCAGTCTCTTGAATTAAAGAAAGATGATAATACAGCAAAAGGATTGATAGACTTTCCAACTCAACAGGAATGCGCGCTTCGTCTTGCCTACACATTGTGGGATGAACTTGATATTGAAGCGTCAATCGTCAGGTTAACTGCGAGCCCATTGTTTCAGGGACAGCTCAACCACTTACAACGGCAGGCTGCAGCCGAAGCTTCACTGCAGGCAAGGTTAAAAAGTCTGACTAAAAAGGATTTTGATGCCGCGCTTGCCATATACGAGCTCGCCCTTAAAGAAAGACCGAATGACTGGCAGATACATTTTAATTACGCAAACCTTCTTGATACTATTAAAAATAAAGAAAAAGCAATGGAACATTATGAAATTGTGTTAAATTATATGCCCATATTCGCACAATGCAGAACTCTATTAGAGAACGTAAAAATGGAACTTGCCCGTAAAAACGCGCTAACGCCGACACTCAGAGCAAATCAAGGAAACAGACCCGGAAAGATATTTTAAAATCAATTGAAACTCTACCCTTCATTTTCTAATATAACTTAAAACCATTTTAAAGATAGCAATGGACAGCCATACTTATTAAATGAGTAAACGAAGAAAAATAATAGTATTGTCGGCTATATTTGTTGTTGTTGCAGCGCTCATCATTATTTACAATTCACGATTAAAATCCTTCCGCGAGGATGAATTTATTCGTCTGATGCAGGTCGGCAAAAATTATCTTGACCAGGGCGAATATTCACGGGCTCTTGAGCTTTACAAAAAGGCATACGAAATTAAATCCAATAGTCCCGACGTTAATATAAATCTTGCGATATGCTATCTTTTTTAAAGCAACCAACAAACGCGATTTATTATTCAGACCAGGCGATAAAATACGATGATAAAATAGCGGCGCCATATTATATTAAGGGTTGCGCCTTTTTGCGTTTAGGCGAGCCCGAAAAGGCTATTAAAATGTTTCAACTTTCAATTAACTTAAACCAGAATGTTGCAGCTTCATATTTTCATCTTGGACGCGCTCATCTTGAAGCTGGACAGATTGACGACGCAATTGCCCAACTTCAAGCCGCTATAGACCTCCAGCCAGAGCACCCCGCCGCACATTATCTATTAGGTCAGGCATACAAACGCGCAAATGACAAACAATCTGCGGAAAAGGAACTTCAAATTCACCAGAAAATCCGCGAAAAATTGACCAACGAAGTCGTCAACCTTGAGTTCCTTGAAAAATCCATATTAACAGCCGCGCGTATACCGTTTGAAATGGAAAAACCGTCCGAAAAACCGATTCAAATAACATTCACCGACGCCACATCGGAGGTATTTACCAATGCGCCGGATATAAAAAGTCCTGTTGCTGTAATTGATTATAACCACGATGGCAGGAATAGCCTATTCGCTATGGATAGAAGCGGTTTTAGAGTCTTTTCAAACAGCAACGGGGTCTTCTATCCGCTGCCGCAAATTATCCCGGCAATCCAGAATGCCGGATATCTTAAATCTATTGTCGGAGATATTCAAAACGACGGGGTCGAAGACGTCGTCGTTTTGGGTGAAAACGCATCTCAAGTATTTAAGTTTTCAACAAATGCGCAGGTGGTAGATGCAACCGCTTTAAGCGGATTAAAAGGTCTGAAAGCAACCGACGGACTTCTCGCAGACCTTGACTATACCGGAGCGCTTGATCTTGTTGTGGTTGAACCAAAAAATAAATCTATTAAAATTTATCAGAATCTTAAAAATTTTTACTTCAAAGACAACACCACCAATTCAGGTCTCTCTGAATCAATAACAGGTGTTGAAAAGATAATTGTGGAAGACTTCAACGACGATGAATTACCCGACCTTATTTTATCAAAGCCATCAAGTCTGGCTCTATTTTACGAAAAACGAAGAGGCGGAAAATTTTTTGAAACTAATTTCCCACCTCAATTTCCGAAAGGCAAACTTTTAGCTACTGGAGACTTCAACAACGACTTAAAGACAGACGCGGTTATTTTAGACGACGCGGGCGATACAATCGTATTTTTCTCTTCTATAAATAAAATTGCAAACCTGCCCACGAAAGGTCTTAAACCTGAAAACCTCTACGCCTACGATTACGACAACGACGGATGGCTTGATATATTCGTCATCGGGAATGGAATCCGACTCTTCAGAAATATCGGCAACGAAAAGTTCAAGGATGTGACTTCATCTACAGGACTGAATAAATACGATAAACTTCAGTTTAAGTCGGCATATTTTGCCGATTTTGACAATGACGGGGACACAGACATAATTTTGTCCCAACTCAACAACCAATTGAAGTATCTCCGCAACAACGGCGGAAATAAAAATAATCAACTAAAATTACGGTTAATTGGCACACGCTCCAACACAAGCGCTATAGGGGTAAAAATTGAAGTATCCGCTGGCGGATTAAAATTAACGCGCGCAGTTCATCAACTTCCGATTGAAATCGGTGTCGGCAATCATAAAACAATTGACGCGGTTACCATTGGCTGGTTTGACCTCACATTAAGCACAGTTGATATTCAGGTTGAACAAAAACAAATTGAAATGCTGGAAATCTATTTTCCTAAAGGCTCCTGCCCATATATGTATGTGTGGGACGGCGAGAAGTTCAGATTTGTTTCGGATTTTTTGGGGAATTCGCCACTCGGATTGAGAATCTCCGAAGACCGATTTGTTGACGCCGATACAGATGAACATCTATGGCTTGGCACCACTTCAAATGTAAAACCAAAAAACGGTTTTTATACAGTTCAGCTAACAGAAGAATTGAGCGAGGCGCTTTATCTTGATAAAGCTGAATTGGTGGTCGTTGACCACCCTGCCGCAACAGTGGTGCAAACAACATCAAAGATGCGCCCCAGTCCACCTTACCCACCAAGCGAAATTGTGCTCTTACACAAACCAATGCCGCTTATTAAGGCGACGCGAAGCGACGGTCTGGATGTTACCGAGACTCTTCAGAAAAGAGATGACATTATGGTCTCACCAGTAAAGCTGCGAGTTCCTCAATTGCGCGGTCTCTGCGAGCCTTACAGTATCACTATGGACTTTGGGAACCTGCCTGAACGCAAACCGCTTGTTCTGGTTATGACAGGCTGGATAAAATTTGGCGGCGGAATGGCGAACGTAGCGGCTTCGCACTGTCCCGACCTTCCATTCCCATTTCCAGTTCTTGAAGCCCAAACTGAGGATGGACACTGGCATAAACTTGACCTAACTGTTGGGGTTCCTTCTGGAAAAACAAAAACTATTATCGTTGAACTTTCTGGAAAATTGCCCCAGAACGCTAGGCTTTTAAGGCTTACAATGGCT
>JBAMMJ010000263.1:0-1972 GCA_039793825.1 Verrucomicrobiota bacterium
AAAATAAGGTTGTATTTTGACCGATTATGGAATCAACAGTTGAGTTCAATGTTAACGATTCAGGCTGGGAGGATATTAAAGTTTTTTTCTTTACATTAACAACGCTTTATGCGAAATTTTTTTTGATGAACCCACAGATAATTAACACATTCTTACAGGCAGGCAAAAACCGCGTAGAGAAGTACTATGAAAGCGGCGAAGAGGTTTTAAAAGAAGGCGAGAAAAAAGACCAGCTTTTTATTTTAGCCGAAGGCTCGGTAGAGGTCTTAAAAGAGGGGGTGCAAATAGCGACCGTGAACGAAAAAGGGGCGGTTTTTGGCGAAATCTCAGCGCTGTTAAAAACCCCTCACAACGCCACGGTTAGGGCACTTACGCGTTCGTTATTTTATATTATTCCGGATGCGGAAAAGTTCATAACCGAAAACCCCGCGGTGACCATCGCAGTGGCAAGAATGCTCGCCGAAAGGCTCGCGGCAATTGACGCGCGGTTTGCAGAATTAAAAAAGAAATTGACCATTGTTTGATTTTCTTATGTATAAACTAAAAAGCCACGCAAAACGCGTGGCTTTTTAGTTTTTAGGAGGAGGAACTACGAACTTTAATCTTCTTCAGATTGTAAAAATGCGTAGTGCAAATATTCTTTAACCTTTCTTCTGATGTATCGGTTGCGCTGCACCTTTTTTGGACGCGCAACAGCTTTTCTGAATGGATACTTCGGGTTGTTTAACGCCTCATTGATTATGTCCATTGATTTTGCCATACGACATCACTCGGTTTGTTCGTTTTTATCATCGGCAGGGCGAAGCCATAGAAGGACGAATTTAAATAACTTATCTATCCGGTTTAAATCCCCCTTCTTTATTTTGATTAATGACTTCATTTCCGCCAATGACTCTCTACTATCATTGACAATTTCCGAACAATTTCGTTCAGAAATTCTACTTTTATTATATCACCGATAGTTTATTTCGTCAAAGCTTAAATTAACCTCTCTTTGAACATCGGTTAAAAGTTCTATTTAACTTGCGGCAATGCTACTGCTTAAACCTCAAGGAGATACAATCAAGCGCATTTTGCGGATTTAAAATCTCGTGAAAATCTCATTATCTGCTGGATATTTTCAATTAGTCAAAAAGAACCAGCGCAGATGCATTGAACGCTGTGGATAAACGTCCTGATTAAAGCGATCTATTAGTTATTTTTTCAACATCGCCCCTCTCCCCCTGAGTTGAATCTCCAGAGAGTTTTATTGCGGCAATTGTAATGTTCAAAAATATCAGGGGCAACAACGGTGGTTTTCTCCCCGACAATACAATGTTGAGGATTCAAAGCCCACGATGATTTCAGGCAAAATCAGGATTTACCGCGGCGCCTGCATCAACTATAATTTGAGCAATTCTTCTGCGATCTGAACGGCGTTCAGCGCAGCACCTTTCAATAATTGGTCGCCTGAAACCCAGAAGCAAAGTCCGTTATCCAGCGCGCAGTCTTTTCTTATACGACCAACCTCGCAATTATATTTTTCGGCGGTAAATAGCGGCATCGGATAACGTTTGTTCGCAGGGTCGTCAACAAGGTCAACCCCCGGAGCCTTGCTTAAAACCTCTCTTGCAGCCTCAACTGTGGCTGGCTTTTCAAATTCCGCGCTTACAGCTACGGAGTGAGACCTATAGACCGGAACGCGGACGCAGGTTACGCTCGCCCGAAAAGTCGGATGGTGCATAATTTTGCGCCCTTCATTCTCCATCTTCATCTCTTCTTTTGTGTAGCCGTTTGGCAAAAAGACGTCAATATGCGGCAACACGTTGAAGGCGATCTGGTATGGATACACTTCAATGGTTACAGGCTCTCCATTTACAATCTGTTTAACCTGCCGTTTCAACTCTTCAATCGCCTTCGCGCCCGTGCCCGATACCGCTTGATAACTTGAAGCAAAAATTCTTTTCACAAAAAACGCCTTATGCAGCGGATA
>JBAMMJ010000264.1:0-1892 GCA_039793825.1 Verrucomicrobiota bacterium
TATGGCTACCAAGCCCACTTGCAGTCTCGGTCCTACAGAAGACCACACTCTGTAACTAAATATTAAAATCAAAACTCAGGGCTCAATGGACTTTTCCATTGAGCCCTGATAATTTATCTAAACCTTTTAATGTTCAAATTTTGGACAGTATCATTCTAAATTTTGTATAATAGACCAACATCAATGATACCGGTTTTTATTAAAATAAATTATTTAACATTGAAATCGGGATTTTATTGCAACCAGATTTTTAATCAAGCGCTGTAAGTTCTGCAAATATACAAATTTTTTTAATTATTTATTGACCTTGAATAAAATCAGAATAAGATTAGTTTTTTAATAAGTTAGTTTGATTAAGCATTCTTAAAAGAACTTGAAACATATAACATAAGGTAAACGAAATATGGCAGTCAAAGTTGCAATAAATGGGTTCGGACGTATAGGCCGATTGGTGTTCCGCGCGCTCGTTGAACAGGGCGTTGTTGGAAAAGATATTGAAGTTGTCGCGGTTGGAGATATTGTTCCTGCGGACAATCTTGGATATCTTCTCAAATACGATTCCACACAGGGAAGATTCAATGGGACTATTTCCTCTCGCAAATCTTCTCCTGACAAGGCAGAAGACGACGTTTTGATTGTCAATGGTAAGGAGATGCTCGTTGTGAGCGCAAAGGATCCGTCTCAACTTCCGTGGAAAGCGCTGGGAGTGGAGGTTGTCATTGAAGCAACAGGTCTTTTCACAGACGTTGAAAAGGCAAAAGGGCATTTAGCTGCAGGCGCGAAAAAAGTGATCATTACTGCCCCGGCAAAAGGCGATTGTTTAACGATCGTAATGGGGGTCAATCATGACAAATATGATCCAGCAAAACATCACATTGTTTCAAACGCTTCCTGCACTACAAACTGCCTCGTGCCGCTTGTTTATGTATTGATTAAAGAAGGCTTTGGGGTTGAGGAAGGCTTAATGACCACCATTCATGCCTACACCGCGACCCAGAAGACGGTTGATGGTCCGAGCAAGAAAGATTGGAAAGGTGGTCGCACTGCGGCGATCAATATCATTCCTTCAACAACCGGCGCCGCAAAGGCTGTCGGTCTTGTGCTGCCTGAGGTGAAAGGCAAATTGACAGGAATGGCATTTAGAGTGCCCGTGCCAACCGTTTCGGTCGTTGACCTCACCGTCAGAACCGTGAAAGAGACAAGTTACGAAGAAATCTGTGCGGCGATGAAGCGGGCAAGCGAAACCTATCTCAAAGGAATCCTTGAATATACCGAAGACGAAGTTGTCAGCACAGACTTCATACATTGCTCAGCATCATCTATTTTTGATAAAGGTTCTGGCATCGGGCTTAATAACCGCTTCTTTAAGCTGGTGAGCTGGTATGATAATGAGTGGGGCTATAGCCGTAGGGTAGGCGACCTGCTCAAATATATGATCCAGAAAGGTATCTAATTGTTAAATATCGGTTATCCGAGCGACGATTGTTGAGTCAATCGTCGCTTTTTTATTTTTACACCTAACTTTAGCCTGTTTTATATTTTCAGAGTAAATAACAGATTTAAATATGCGGATTATAGGTGGAAAATGCGGCGGAAAATTATTAAAGGTTCCAAAAGGACTCGCCGTTAGACCTACTCCAGACCTTGTTAGACAGGCAATTTTTAATAGCCTTGGCGCAAGGGTCGTGGATGCTGTTGTATTAGAACTATTTGGCGGGACTGGTGCGTTGAGCCTTGAATGTTTGAGCAGGGGAGCAAAAAACGCCATTTGCGTGGAGTTATCGCCACGTCATTCAAAGATTATAAAGGAAAATTTTTCGTCGATGGGTTTGCCAAAAGATGTTTTTAAAGTAATCACCCACGATGTCTATTCAATTTTACCTACTTTTAGC
>JBAMMJ010000264.1:1902-15527 GCA_039793825.1 Verrucomicrobiota bacterium
AAATCTTTGCCTATCCGCCATATTGTGAAAAAACAAAAGGAGAACGTTCTCATTCGCATTCTCAAAAATTGCTGGATAATCCATATTTGCCAAAACTTTTAAAGCCCGATGGTCTGTTTTGCCTGGGGCATACAAAGCGAGATGCGGTTGAGGTAACCACTATGTGGACGGAGGTTAAATCGTTAAGGCACGGGGATTCTGTGTTCAAGTTTCTCAAAGTTGTTGCTGATAAAATTGAATAAAGATCAAACCTTCTCTAAATAATGCCTATTCAAATATTAGAGATATTATAGATGCTGTTGTTTTATCCCGAGGAATTTCTATGTTTTCAACAATTTTTCTGATGCGTTTTCAAGTTGTTTGAGGCGGTTTTCCGAATGGGCTTCTATGTAGCACCTGAACAGGGGCTCAGTGCCGCTCGGTCTGAAGGCAACCCATTCTCTGGTTGAAAGAATAAATTTATAACCGTCTATGGTCATCAATTTTTCAACCTTTGTTCCTGCAATTCTATCAATGCCGCTTCCCAGTTTTTGCAATAACTGCTCTTTAATTTCTGGGTTGACTTTTATGTTTATCCTCTTTGTATAAAATGCACCTGTTATCTTTTCAATCTCCTTTAAAATTTTCGTAAGCGGTTTTCTTTCTGTTGCTACGAGTTCTGCCATCAACAAACAGGCAAGAACGCCATCTTTTTCGGGAATATGTCCTTTTATGCTCAACCCCCCGGACTCTTCGCCGCCAACGATAATCTCCTCGCTTTCCATCAGCGCGCCAATATATTTGAAGCCAACTGGTGTTTCAAAAACTTTAACCCCAAGCCAGTCGGCAACTGCGTCAACCTGGTGAGTTGTTGGAACGCTTCTAACAACTGCGCCGCTCCAATTTCTGTTCTTTTTCAAATGATAAAGCGCAAGTACAAGCACTTGATTAGGCGATAGCCATTTGCCGTTTGAATCTACGATGCCAAATCTATCAGCATCACCATCCATTCCTAATCCAAGTTGAGCGTTGCCAGATTTTACAAATTTGCTTACTTCAGCCATACCGGTTTCATCCGGTTCGGGATGACGCCCTCCAAATAGAGGGTTTAATTCATTATGAAAAAGCGTTACATCTGCCTTTGCCTCTTTTAGCAGTTCATCCAGATACCCTCTACCGGTGCCATACATACATTCTATAGCAACTTTCAATTTTGCTTTTTTAATAATGGAAAGGTCTATCAATCGTTTTATCTGTTTGAAATAAGCAGGTTTCGGATCAAAAGTTTTATAGTCAGTTAACGTTGGAAACGAGGAAGAAAAACTTTTGCCATCATTAATTAAGTTTACAATTTTTTCTTCGATGATTTTTGTTATTTCTGGCGGGGCAGGAGCGCCATTTTCAGTTGAGAACTTCAATCCCTGATATTCTGGAGGGTTATGGCTTGCGGTTATGTTTATTCCTCCGATCGCTTTTAAATTTCGGATGGAATATGAAATGGCAGGCGTTGGCGCGTCACGGTTTGTGAGCAATGGTTGAAACCCATATTCTTTTAATACCTCCATTGCCGCAATTGCAAAATTGAGACCGAGAAATCTTGTATCGTATCCGAGTATCAGGAGTGGTTTGCGATTGTAGATTTTTGAATTTGGGTTTGCCAATTCTTCCTGCAAATATTTAGCAATACCTTCTGATGCAAGACGGACATTTTCAAAGGTAAAGTCCGCTGCAATCAAACCGCGCCAACCGGATGTTCCAAATTTAATTGTTTTCATTTTTTGAAATCAAACACACCCTTTTTCAATGAATAATAAAAAGCGGCTGTAAGAATAATTATGAATGTAGCCATTGAGAAAAAGGCAAGGCTCGCGGTACTGCTGTTTTTCAGGAGCGACGCGTATGAGACCGCCCAGGGATAAAAAAACACGACTTCAACATCAAATAGGATAAATAACATAGCCGCCAGATAAAATTTCACCGGATACCTTGAAGAGTTTGTTGCCGCTGGTTCAATGCCACATTCATAGGCGGTATCTTTTGCTTTATTTCTTTTGCCCACCTTCCCAACAACAACCGAACCAACGAGCATTCCCACAACGCAGGCAAATGCCAGCGCAATCATTAAAAGAACACCCACATATTGTTGTAGTTCCATAATTCTTTAATATAAAATAAGAGCAGCTTTTATCAAGGATTGTTATTCTAATTTTCCAGCAGGACGATTCGCAATTCCTGTTCTTTTTGTAAGACTGTCGCCGAGTTCGTGCCGCATCTGCTCGGCAAGCTCAAGCAAACGATTTACTATTTCAGGATATTTAGCTGCCACATTTTCAGATTCAGATATATCTTTTTCCAGATCATACAATTCAGGAGATTCAATTTTTACCTGCATATATTTTCCGGGGAGACCGTCTTTGCCGGGAGAGGAACCTTTTAAGGTGCGGTAAGTATGTGGAAGTATCAATTTCCATTTTCCTGATCTAATAGCCTGCAACTCGTTAACATTATAATAAAAGTAAAATGCTGTATGCGGGGACCTGGCGTTTGGTTTTGCCGATAATAATTCCCAGATGTTTAGACCGTCAATTTTATTTGTGGGCATTGGAGCGCCGCTCAGGAATGCGATAGTCGGAAAAAGGTCTATGGTCATAGCCGGTTCTTTGCAGATGGAATTTTTTGGAATTTTGCCACTCCATCTTGCGATAAAAGGCACTCGGACGCCACCTTCAAACACAGTGCCTTTACCTTCGCGGAGGGGTGCGGCTTTGCCGGCGTGATTTCCATACGATAGCCAGGGTCCGTTATCGGATGTAAAAATAATCAACGTATTATCATCAAGATTATTCCTTTTAATTGCTTCAAGGATTTGTCCAACAGACCAATCTATTTCCATAATGACATCGCCGTAGAGCCCGATTTTAGATTTTCCTTTAAATTTATCGCTTACATAGAGTGGCACGTGCGGCATTGAATGGGCAAGATAGAGAAAGAATGGGCGGTTTTTGTTTTTCTCAATAAATCTTACCGCCCGTTCAGTATATTGAGTGGTCAACTGTTCCTGGTCCCGGGGCGAAACGTTCGGATTAATTATAGTCTCATTCTCATAGAGTGGAAGCGGCGGATATGTTCCGGGCTTTGCTTCAGGATGTAGAGGCCACATATCATTTGAATATGGTAAACCAAAATATTCATCAAATCCGTGTCTTGTGGGCAGGAATTGACTATGATGACCAAGATGCCACTTTCCAATAATTGCCGTGGCATAACCTTTTTGTTTCAGGAGCTCGGCGAGAGTTATCTCGTTCTGGTTTATACCTATTTTTGATGACGGTGAGAGCGCACCAGAAATTCCTATCCGATTTGGATAACATCCTGTCAGAAGGGCGGCTCTTGATGCGGAACAGACCGGTTGGGCTACATAAAAGTCGGTAAACCTTATGCCCTCTTTTGCCAATCTATCAATGTTCGGAGTCTTAAGACCTTTTGCTCCGTAGCATACAACATCGGCATAACCAAGGTCGTCAGCAAATATTATAATAATATTAGGCGGTTTTTCCGCCGCGATAAGATTTACCGAGACAGTGAACAAGACATATAACATCAAAGGTAAAGGTCTCATAACTATTAATACTATTTTTTCACTATTTTAAATCAAACAAACACCTTTTTTACAATATATTATTGAATTGGAAGCCACAGACTAATAAATTGTTTTGCAGACTGTTTAAAAAAATGGCAAAAATTAAAAATATTGTATTGTCGGAGGCGCAAAACAGGGAAGTTTTAAAAATTTTGCAGAGCATTCCCAATAACCAATTACACTGCTTCAAGAATTTAGTCAAAGATTTGCCTGACAATTTAGATTTGAATGTGTTACGAACACAATTAGAAAAGCGACTGATGGAGGATGATTGTGAACTGGATGAAACGCACGTAGATATCTTATTTAAACACTCTACATATCGTAATCTGTTTAAATTTATTGATGCGGATTATATAAAAGAAAATGCGGGTAAGTTTGCGGCATTGATTGGCAAAGAGATGTTTGAGGTAATGATATTGATTTCAAGCAAGGCTGAAGAATTGTTAAAACTTGTAAATAACATTACCCCAGCGAAAAAGGAAAAAGTTGAGGAATTTAAACAGGAGTTTATAAGGTATTTTAAAAAGTATATCTTTCAGCCACTCGGTTTTCAACTTGGTGATAGTGAGTCTTCAAAAATCGCTCAATTAAATGCCCGGATTGTAGAGCTTGAAAGACAGATTTCTATCTATGAAACCCGAATCAACAAAATAATCCAGAGTCACAGTGAAGAATTGCAGAGAATTAAGCAAAGTCAACAAAATGAGATTCAGACGCGGGACTCGCAAATTGTTAATTATAGGAAAGAAATTGATTCGTTGCAAAAGAATTTAAAAGGTATAAAAGACAATTACGAAAATCTGCAGAAAGAATTTAACGCGTTGAAGGAAAATTTCAGAGAGCGAGTAAATTCAGAGGCGCGGCGACAATTTACCGAATTAATACGCAATGTTTTTCCTAATTATGAACCGACTAACACAGGCGATAACGGAAGTCAGTCTGTGGCTGTTCAAGCCCGAAAGGCGCTTCAGGCTCAAGCAGAGTATGACAGGATATATGGCACACGTGTGGAACTTGAAAGGCAATTGAAAGATTTGATAGAGATTCGCGATGCCATTCATTTGGCATTTAAAAACTCGCTCAATGTTAAGTCTGATTTATTTGATATAATTAAGAAGGTGGAAGAAGAAATAAGTAAAATTCAAGATAAATTGGGCATTATTGTACCACCTGTTCTGAATAATATATTTACATTGCTTACAGGTGTGATTGATCGTGACATAAACCCTGAAGGATTGAATAAATTATGGGAAACGGCAGGTTACCTGAATGATATTGGATTGATTTCTCAAGATGAATTAAAAGATATTCAACGCCGTATATATGCGCGTTATCAGATAATAACCATCCGCGAGCCAGACAAAGCGCGGGAAACAGGCTTTGCCCTGCTAAGATGTTTAAAGGAGAACATAAATACGGTGGTTGTTTTTGACGCTCATAATATTATAAACAACGATGAGTTAAAGCGGTATTTTTATTCCGAAGACCACGGTCAATCCAGAAATAATCTCATTGAAGTTGTCAAAAAAATTGCGAAAGAGCGAGGCAATGTGCAGTTTAAAATCGTTTTTGACGGGTCGGACTACAGAGTGGTAAATGCGGACCAAAATGTAGAAATATATTACTCCGGCGGGGTAGGCGAACAACGCGCAGATAACTTTATCATTGAGAATATAAATACAGGCAGGTTTATTTCAACAGACGCAAAGCATTTCATTGTGAGCGACGATTTAGGGCTCGTTAGCGAGGCCGCTAAATTTAATTTTATAAGGGTTCAATTAAGCCTATTTGAATATATTTTAAAAGAGTTCAAAGTTGTGTGATCCTTATTCAAAACCGGATTATAAAAGGTTTTAATTGCAAAAATAAGGAGCTCAAGGAAAATAGTGTTTATGGAATGCAAGAAAGAAAAGAATCTTAAACGGTGCAATTGCAGTTACCCGGGGTGTGATAAAAAAGGAACCTGTTGCGATTGTTTGCATTACCACCTCAGGATGCGACAATTGCCAGCCTGTTGTTTTCCGCAAAATATTGAGCGCACCTACGACCGCAGTTTTGAAAAATTCGCTGAACTTGTCCAGCAGGGGGCAATTTGAGTTTTTATTGTTTGAATATATTTTAATAAAAACAGTGAATTAACGTTTAATTAGGTTTATTGTGAAGATGTGTCTGAACTTGCTGAACAACTTGACAGGGCGCTCAAGTTAAACCGGGTGATTATTCCTGATTTATGGCAACAGCAGGCTGTTGTTGCCTTGCGCGAGGGCAAAGATGTTGTAGTCCACGCACCTACAGGCGCTGGAAAAACCCTGATATTTGAACTCTGGACAAATTACGGAGCAACACATAAAAAAGCGATTTATACCGTTCCAACCCGCGCGCTTGCAAACGACAAATTGGCAGAATGGCGCGCCCGTGGGTGGAATGTTGGAATTGCCACCGGCGATTTATCCGACAATCTTGACGCGCCGATAATTGTTGCCACGCTTGAAACACAAAAGAATCGGATGATTCAAGGAGACGGACCTGACCTTCTAGTTGTGGATGAATACCAGATGATTGCCGACCCTGACCGCGGTCTGAATTATGAGCTCGCTATCGCAATGGCTCCACCGAGAACGCGACTATTATTGTTGAGCGGAAGTGTTGCAAACCCACAAGATGTTGTAAAATGGTTGCGCAGAATAGGGCGCGATGCTGTTTTGATACGTCACGATATCCGTCCTGTGCCTCTTGAGGAGGTGAATATGGCTCCGCTTATTGGGAGAGTTCCGCGCGATATTCGCGGTTTTTGGGCAAGGTTCGTTGCAGCCGCTTTGAGTGAAAATCTCGGACCAATTCTAATTTTTGCCCCCCGGCGCCAGGCTGCCGAAGTTATCGCCTCTGAAATCGCCCGTAATCTTCCCTGTCCGAATCCTTTAACTCTAACTGAAAAACAGAAACAATTGGTAGATGACAAACTTGAACGTTTATTGATTTCGCGCGTGGCTTATCACCATAGCGGATTGAGTTACGGGGCGCGAGCCGGGGTTATTGAGCCGCTTGCAAAGGCTGGTCAGTTGCGAGTTGTTGTTGCAACAATGGGACTTGCTGCAGGAATAAATTTTTCCCTCCGAAGCGTTGCACTTGCAGGCGAATCTTATAAACGGGACAACGTTGAAGTTATTATCACCGCCGATGAGATATTGCAGATGTTCGGAAGGGCAGGGCGACGCGGCATTGATGAGACAGGTTATGTTTTAATCGGTCCGAACGAAATATCATTGCGCGACGCATATCCAGCCTATTTAAGCCGAAGCGGTCTGGTTGACTGGAATGCGCTCTTAAACGTAATGCACGGCGCCGCCCAGCAGGGCAAAAATCCATTTGAACAGGCTGTCAAAATTCAGGAAAAACTCTTTACCTCAAAGCCCGTTCATCTTGGCGTTGAATATTCATTGCTGTTCCCTGAAGCGCCCTGTGGTTTAAAAACCGATTCTGAACGAGCCCGCCACGTTCGTAAACCGGTTAAACAAATACTGAACAGTAAAGGCGAATGGGAACCATTAAAGGCTTTTGAACAGCGTCCCTTGAAAGAGATTTTTTTAACCGAGTTTGTTAACACTTCAAATAATCCCGAAAATTGCGATTCCAGAAGCGGCAATACAGCCATTTCATTAAGGTCTATTCTCACAGTGCCTGAAGCGTTAAAAGGTATCGGTCCAGGCGACCTATGCCAAATTGCGAAGGATAAAAGCGGAAATTCTATTTACGGAAAATCTTTTACAATAGCCGAAGTTGACAGAGATGGCGCGATTTATCTCGTTAAGTGGATACGAAGGATGAGCGGTTTTCAGGGACGCCAGATTCAGCGGAAATTCTGGCATTCAACAGTACTGCCAACATTGAAAAAGAAATTTGAGCAGCAACGATTGATTTTAATTGATGTTATTAAAAGGGATTATAAGATTATTGGCATAACCAGCCTTGAGGAGCAGGTTCTCAAAGTTCCAGTTGATTCCTATGGCGTGGCGCTCTGGAATCCTGTTCAACGCAACGTAATTCCACCTGATTGCGCTCAATGCAATCTTGTTGATACTTGCAGAAAACTCTCTCCTTCAACTGCTACTGTCTTACTATGGAAACGGTTAGGTTTGATTGACGAAAACGGCATTCCGACAACTCGCGGGCGAATCGCAAGTTTCTTTTCGCAGGGCGACGGTCTTGCCATAGCGGCGGCAGTTGAGGATGAATCCTATCCGCTTGAAGAACTTGTATATGACCTTGCCAACCTTGAGGGGAGTTTCCGATTTTCAGGAGAAGAAAATAGGTGGGGCGGAAGATTAGCCTACGTTTGCCAGAAACTTTATGGCAACCAGAATATAGAAGGATATCTTGAAAATGGTGTCCCGATTGATTATGGCGCAGGAGCGAGCGAAATTGTCGCGGCAATTCATAAAAATCCGTCTTTAAAAATGGAGTTTGTAAATGGCATAATCGGCGTTGGCGATATTGATAGATTAATAATTGAATGGCGAAGCCTCTTGCGTCAAATAGCGCATTCGCCTCCGCTTGATTGCGATAGATGGACAAAACTCCAGCAATTAGCAAAAACTATATTGAATGAGACCCAGTCGCCTACAATTATTGATCTACCGCCCCTTGCTTATCACCAAACAAAAAGAGTAGACCATAGATTGATTTTTAAAAAGCGCTATTAATTCAAACGGCAAGTTTATACCACTTTAAGGAGCTTAATTATAAAGAACTTTGCAATTTGTAACCAATTCCATTTGTAACCCGTCTATTTAGGTGTAGTGAGTTGCTGGTTTAAAGAATTTATCAGCAAATTAAACAAAAAACAGGACAAAAGGTAACTATGAAAAGACTAACATTAGCAACAATTGCTATCTTTGCGGCAATTGCAATCACATCAAACATTAACGCCCAACCTGCCGGTGGCGCAGGCGCGGGAAGAGGACCTGGGTTTGTGTTGAACGACGATCAACGTCAGGCATTGCGTGATGCGATGCAAAAACAGCAAGACCAGTTCAACCAATTGAATGAAAAATTGCAGGCAGCGCAGAAAGAATTTATGACGGCTGTTCTTGCTGAAAAACAGGATGAAAAAGTAATTAAAGAAAAAGCCGACGCTGTGGCTAAAATCCAGGCTGAAATCCTAGTGCTCAGGGCAAAGGCGTTTGGGGAGGTTGCGCCAAAACTTACTCAAGAACAAAAAGACCAGATGATTAATTCCAGATTTGGTTTAATGATGATGCAGGGTCCGGGATTTGGAATGCGTGGACCTGGCGCTCCGGGGGCTCCAGGGGCAGGCGGACAACCAGGCCAGGGCAGACGCGGTGGCGCAAGAGGCGCAAATCAGTGAGGTCAACAAAAGTAAACACCGCTATTTAAATAATTACATTATAAAAGCCGCATATAGTTGATGTATGCGGCTTTTTTATTTGTTGGTTTTTAGTCATTGAAAAATCCATTATTAAAATTTAAGATTCACCTATGGTTAAGAAGAATAGCAAATCAAGTTTTAATTATAACCGTCGGCGTTTTCTGGTTTTAACAGTTGCTTCCAGTATTACTCCTATACTATTTTTAAAAGGGCAGGAGGGTTCAAAGAAGGAAATCAAATCCGGTAAAAAATTAAATCCAATAAGGATTGGTGGTCCAAGTTTTAGAAAAGAAGATGACCCTGAAAAACTTGCGCTTGCGCATCGCGAGCTGGGTTATTCAGCCGCATATTGTCCAAATGTTAATCTCAATGATAAGGAGCGGATAAAAACGGTTCGTTTGGCGTTTGAAAAACATAATGTGGTAATTGCAGAGGTGGGAAGGTGGTGCAATTTGCTTGATCAGGACCCGGAAAAAAGAAAAAAGAATCTTCAGATTGTAACCGACGGACTTGCGCTTGCGGATGAAATCGGGGCGTTGTGCTGCGTTGACATAGCGGGGTCGTTTAACCCGAAGGTCTGGTTCGGTCCGCACCCGGAGAACTTTTCACAGACATTTTTTGATGCAGCAGTTGAAAATGCGCGAAAGATAATTGATGCTGTTAAGCCAACCCGCGCAAAATTCTGTTATGAAATGATGGGCTGGGCAATCCCTGAATCCCCGGATAGATATTTAAAACTGCTAAAAGCGGTTGACCGCAAACAGTTTGGCGTCCACCTTGATGTCTGCAACCTGATCAATTCACCGGAAAAATTCTACCGCAACACGGATTTAATAAATGAGTGCTTTGATAAACTCGGCAAGTGGATCGTTAGTTCTCATGCAAAGGACCTTACCTGGGATGTTGAAATGAACGTGCACTTTAGAGAAGTCATCCCGGGAACCGGCTCTGTGGACTACAAAACCTGGCTCTTAAGACTTGCGCAACTAAACCCCACACCGCCTTTAATGATAGAACATCTTGCATCAGCGGATGAATATGACAAAGCCAGACAATTTATAGTTAAAACAGCAAAAGAACTTGGCATTGAATTAGTTTGACAATCTCTCACGGTTTCCACTGATAAACAAGGATTTTCGCTTTATAATCTTCTTCAAGGAAAATTACATATTCTCCGTTTTTTCTCTTAACAGCGCGCAGGCATTCGCGGATGTCTTGAAGCCCAATCTCGCCAATCTCAGGGGACGGTTCCATATATCCGACCGGTTCGCCTGTGTCGGCTTTAAATACTTCAATATGACCTGTTGAGAATTTCATTGCCTTTGAAGCGCCTGTATATGGGACAAAAACGTAATCGCCGGCGACATCAAATCCCATAGGCTCGCAGGAAGAATGCCCCTTTGAACCGACTTCGTATGGGGCTGTGATTAACCAGCGAAGCTTTCTATTTGCGGTGCTCCAGTTGTCGTATCGCGCAATCACAGGACCCATCGGTTTCCAATGCTGGTTTTTATGTTCTTTTGTCGTCCCTCCAAGATACATAGTATCAGATTGCGGATAATATCTTATCCGCTTAATCTGATTAAAATCCTGCGGTTTAGAATAGAATTCAGTATTGGAGAAATCCCATTGCGGATTTTCGTTTTTACCGAGTCCTTTGAATTTGAGTTTGCGAATACCTGCCGTTTCAAAAGCCTGCCAGATATTGCCCTGTTCGTCCACCCACCATCCCTGATACGCTGGCGCGTCTTTGCCGTCATTTGTTATATATTCATTTTGTTCAAAACGTCCATTTCCGTTTAAATCTATCCATAACCACTCGCCTTTGAGAGGCTGAAACGGTGGGAATCCGGTTTTTGTTTTAAGAAATCTTCCGCTGTATAACGCAGATGGGATTGCGGTTTCGCCGTCTCTGTTTTCGTTGAAACGGTAGACCTGAAGTCTCTCGCCATTCATATCGTTCACAAAAAGAAACAATCTGTTCTGTATTCTGCGAGTCCAGACGCCAGCGCTCCAGATATGAAGGCGGGGGTCTTCGGGATACTTGAATTTATTTACCGTGTAGCCGATATACTTCCACTGTTGGGCGGCGGGTTTTGAGTAATCCAATTTAAAATGCTCTTCTTTGGTATAAACGTCTCCTTCAGAAAACGGATCACAATCTGCCATATCCACGAACTCCAGACCGAACAAACGCCAGTTAAGTTTTCCGGTGGATAAAACATAACTTTCTAAAATGGTGCTACCGCCACCGGTGGAACCATGATGAGCAACGTAAATATTTCCGTTTGAATCACAACCAATTGCCGATGGCTCATTGAATCTTAAATCTCCAAACCTCCCCTCAGGTTTTGCAAAAATACCCCCTTCAATTCCAAACAATCCTTGTATTTAAATTCCCATAAATCCGTATTTGTTGGGCTTTGCCACAATCAGCGACTAAAAGTTTTCCATCCTGAGTAAAAGCGATGGATTTAGGAATTATCTCTTTTGAAAAAATAATTTTTGGCGGAATAATCTCACCGTTTTGATTTATCCTTAAAACTGCAACCTCTTGATTTTCCGCGCGTTCTTGCAACACCCAGAAAGTTCCTTCTACATCCAGGGCGATTTGTCCCGGTCGTTCTATCTTCCATTGTCCTATTTTTTCCATTGTTTCGGAATCATAAATTTTAATTTCATTTGCATAGGGGCAGCTGACATACAACCTTTTGCTGGTTGCGAGCAGACCGGTGATATTTCTAAATCTGTCATCCAGCGAACCGCGTTCATTAGATATTTCATCAACGACAAGGAAGCATTTTTTTAAAGTATCTCCTTTTCCACCTTTACCAGTTGGAAATGATGCGGGTTTTCTTATATCCGACAGCAATCTCCTTGACACGCCAATCCAATCAAAACCTTTGGGGGGCCAGGTTTCAGGATCAACGAGATTGCCACCTTCATTGACCATCCTTCCAGAGATAAACAGATATTTATCGTTTGCGGCAACGGCATAACCACCTTGATTCCCCCAGCCGTGAGTATGACCCGCGATAGCGACAACTTTGCCATCCTTGAACATTGTGCAGTTAGCACCGCCTTCCTCCCAATGAACATTTGAGAATACAGCGCCGTCCGATAGGGCGCAAATTGAGTTAATATCCTGCGGAATATGGGCTTTTCCACCGGGGTAAGAATTGCCAAACCATGAAACTGTATAGTTCAGTTTTTCCGAACCGAAACTCACGGTTGCACAGATTAACAAAGCTAAAAATGATTTCATTTGTATTATTTGACGATATGGTATGAAAGATATTTAAACCCGGTTTAAGTTATTTTACGTCTGTTAAACGATTTACAAGAAAATCTCTGAAACCATTCAGGTCTTTCCATTCAGTTGCGCATTGAACCTTTTTAGCGGAATCGTCAATTCGCGTAAATCCTTTATCATCAATTTTAATACCAAGTGTTTCCACTTTAACTAAATCTGTGCTGATTGCCAGATACACAGCCACAGTATCAAATAACGTGCTTGAACGTTCTTCTGCGGCTTTTGGATTTTTATTTGCCGCGCTCCAGATTTTGTAATTTTCAATTATTGTTCTGGCGATTTTATCGCTGGAATTTTTCACCTTTTTATATTGTTCTCCAAACAGGTCAATAACACCGCAGGTGTCAAGGGGGGTAATGAGCATTTCCCAGGGGGCGGAGAACGCCTTCTGACAGGCTTTGACATCCGCTTTAACATTCCACTCGGCTGAAACATCCTTGCTCCCGCCATAACCCTTTCTGACGCTTCCGTGCATTCCGACAAATTTTGCTTTTTCAGCGATTCGCGGTTCACGCTCAAGCGCAGTGGCTATGTTTGGTAGCGGTCCAATACAAATTAATGTGACTTTCTCGGGAGAATTCATAATTGTATCAATAATTGCCTGAACGCCGTCAGGGTAAATTTTTCCGGGGTATTTATTTATATTATAATCTTTTACCCAGTCAAATTGTGGCCCGTTCCCGTGCACGGAAGTGTCAATTCCCATACCAATCGGGATGTCTGTTCTTCCTACAGTTTCTAAGAATTTTGCGATTATTTTTGCTCTATATAGCGGTTTGCCATAGTCGCCAACAACAAGTTTAACATCTAATTCAGGAGATTTAAGCAACAATCCAAGAGCCCAGGTATCGTCAATGTCATCGCCTATATCAGTGTCCAGAATTACCGAGATTCGTTTTGCGGATTGCGCCGCGATGCCGCTGGGAGTAAAGAATATGTTCAATGCAACGTTGATTGCAAAAATAGCCCCAATAATCAAATTAACTTTTTTGCCGAGTGTTTTCATAAATTTATCCTGTTGTGATAATACAAATTTTCAAGTTTAAAGTTTCCTGAATCATTAGCATTCCAGGAAAAAAGGCACTTTTGGGTGAAATAAGATTTGTAAAAATTATTTAGTAATTGGCTGAACCGATCCCGAAGGCATCATATACTGGCAACCACTCGCAAATAGGTGGGTAGAAAAATTGAAAAAATCAACATGACTCTGATGGGAGCAAACAAAATGGTTTTTCTCTGTGAATCTCTGCGTTCTCTGTGGTTATTGTCTTGCCATAAAATTATTTTTATTTTTTCTCTGTGTT
>JBAMMJ010000265.1:0-3311 GCA_039793825.1 Verrucomicrobiota bacterium
GTTTTCCGCAGCCGCCGTATGGAAATGTTCAGATTACGTGGGCAACAAATCACGGGATTGTTGATTTTGATTCTCCGCCAAAATCGTTTAACGAGAGCGCGCCCGGAGCGACCTTTGGTTATAATTTGTTGAATCCGAACGCGCCGGTTATAATGTCAAAGAATCCGGCTGCCGGCGCGACGGTAAGCAATTTGACTCAGATAACGGTTACATTCAGCAAACCGGTAACGAATGTTGATGCCGCCGATTTACTTATAGACGGTGTTGCTGCAAGCGGAGTTAGCGGCGACGGGCAAACCTTTACATTCACTTTTTCGCAACCTCCGTATGGACTTGTGAATATTGGCTGGGCGGCAAATCACGGGATTGTGGATGCGACAAATCCGAACAATAAATTTGACGCTACCCGTCCGGAAGCCAACTGGCAGTATAATCTTATTGATTTAACTCCGCCAGCAATAGCGAGTCAGCAGCCGCCGGCAGGCGCGAATGTCTCTAATTTAACTCAGATTACAATTACCTTTACAGAACCGGTGGCTGGGGTTGATGCGCGCGATTTATTGATCAACGGTATTCCGGCGACTTCTGTTAGCGGTGGGGGTGCGGTATATACCTTTACATTTCCGACTCCAAATTCAACCGTCATAAATGTGAGCTGGACGAGTTTTCACGGAATAACAGACCTTGCGCCGGCGGCTAATCCATTTAACGAAAATGCGCCTGGCTCAACCTGGCAATATTACTCACTGGATACGATTCCACCTGGTATTCAGAGCATAAGCCCGGCGCCGGGAACAACTGTGCGCGAACTAACCAGGATATCGGTTCTGTTTAATGAGCCTGTGATTGGTGTTGACGCGTCTGATTTGCTTATTAATGGAGCGCCTGCTCAGTCAGTTTCAGGCAATGGCGCTGGTCCTTATCTGTTTACGTTTAATCAACCATCAAACGGAGTGGTTCAAATTTCGTGGGCACAAAATCATGGAATAACCGACCTTGCGACGCCGCCGAATTCATTTAGCGCGAACCAATGGAGTTATGTTTTAGACCCCAACGCGCGGTTTGATTACAAGGTAGTTATTAACGAAATTATGTTTAATCCGCCATCACACAGGACAAACGATGAATGGATTGAAATTCACAATACCCACGATGCGCCGATAAACCTGACCGGTTGGAGGTTTACGCGGGGTGTGGAATTTGAGTTTCCGAATATCACAATACCGGCAGGAGGTTATCTTGTGATTGCTTCTGATACGAATGCATTTAAGGCGCTTTATCCGGGGGTGACAAATGTAATTGGCAATTGGCGTGGAAGGTTAAGCAATATTGATGAAAGGGTGCGGCTTGAGAACGCATACGGAGAGTTAGTTAATGAAGTGCATTACGCTACAGAAGGGGATTGGGCAATACGAAGACGGGGTTCAAGGGTTTGGGTGTATTCGCGGACTTACCGCGGTTGGGAGTGGTATAATGAGGCGGACGGGTTAGGAAAATCCATAGAGTTAATTCAGCCGTTGATGCCTAATGTGTATGGGCAGAATTGGCAGACAAGCACCAATACTCTCGGAACGCCCGGGAGGCAAAACAGCGTTGCGAGGACGAATATCCCGCCGATGATTCTTGATGTGGTTCACTTGCCGGCTGTGCCAACGCCGACGAATCAGGTAACCATTAGGGCAAGGGTCCTTGATGAAGATACGAATAATATAACAGTGACTTTATATTGGCGCGACGCCTCATCAAGCACACCACCGGCGTTTACGTCCACACCGATGTTTGACGATGGCACTCACAACGACGCGCTAAAGGGCGATATGATATTCGCCGCGCAGATCCCCCCGATGCCAAATAACACAGTAGTTGAATTTTACGTAGAGGCTGTTGATAGGCTGGGACAATCCAGAACGTGGCCCGCGCCTGCGTATGAGACTAATGGCGTTTCACTTGGTCAGGTTGCAAACGCATTGTATCAGGTGGATGTAAATACAACCGCGAAATATAACCAGCCGATTTATCGGCTGATTATGACCGGAGCGGAGAGACAGGAATTACAGAGCATCTGGGCGGACGATAGTATTGGGAGAAGGATAGATGCTGAAATGAATGGAACGTTTATTGCAACTGATGATACGGGAACAGAAGTCAGATATTTGTGTGGGTATAGAAACAGAGGCAATGGAACCCGTTCAGCGACGCCACATAACTTCCGGGTGAATATTCCGAATGATAAACGTTGGAAAGGTCAGCAGGCATTTAATCTCAACACGATGTATACTCACTCTCAAGTAATGGGCACTGTTATGTTCCGTAAAGCCGGATTGCCGATTGAAGATTCAATATTTGTAAGGGTAAGAGTGAATGGGGCAGACCTTGCAAACTCGGGCAGCCCGCAATACGGATGTTATGTTCACCTTGAAGAACTAAACACCGACTGGGCTCAAAATCATTATCCGCTTGATGGCGGTGGAAACCTGTATAGATGTATGAGGGTGGCAGATCTCAAATATCAGGGGACAAACTGGGTAAATTATACAATTAACGGATATAATTATTCCAAGCAGTCTAACAAGAGCGAAAACGACTGGAGCGACCTGATTAATTTGACGTATGTGTTGGATAACACACCGGATACGAACTGGAATGCGGCTGTGAGCCAGGTTATTGATGTATTGGAGTGGCAAAGGTATTTTGCTGTAATGAGTCTTGTTGGTTTTGGAGAGACTGCGCTTGGAAGCGACGGCACCGCCGATGACTATACTATTTACAGAGGCGAATTAGATGCCCGATTCAAGATAATTCCACATGATAACGACACCGATTTTGGCGAAGGCGATTATTCACGAAGACCGCCAACGGATTCTATCTTTAGAGCCGCCACAGCTACAGCTGATACCACATTTGTAAATAAATTTTTGAGAAGGCAGGAGTTTGTGCCAACATATTATGGGCAACTTTATGAATTGGCTACCACGATTTTTCAGACAAATGAAATATATCCTGCTCTTGACCAGGTTTTATCAGGTGTTGTGGATAATACCACATTGAACAGAGTTAAGGATTGGACACGTCAGAGAGTAGCGAATGTGTTGTCGCAAATTAATCTTGATTTAACGATTACCAATCTTGGCGGGCTAACTAATAATCAGGGATATCTCTATACGACGAGTCAGAGTTTAACTCTTGGCGGTATGGCAAATGTGATTCATACCCGTCAGGTGAAGGTTGCTGGTGTTCCTGCGACGTGGGTTGCCTGGAGCGGGCAGTGGCAGGGGACAATCAATCTAAACCCGGGAATAAACACAATTCTT
>JBAMMJ010000265.1:3321-10850 GCA_039793825.1 Verrucomicrobiota bacterium
TTCTTGTTCAGAGTATAAACTCTAATAATGTCGTTTTTGCTCAAACAAATATAACCGTCTGGTATGATAAGGGGAGTGTAACGACTGTTTCCGGGACATTGAGCGGGAACACGACCTGGTCACCTGCAAACGGACCGTATTACGTTTCAAGCAGTATAACGATTCCGTCGGGTTCAACGCTTACGATACAGCCCGGAACAACAATTTACCTTAATAGCGGCGCAAACATCACGGTTGCCAATGGTGGAAGGTTGCTTGCCGAAGGCACACCGACTGCGCCGATAAGATTTACCCGAACACCGGGGACTACAGCGCGCTGGGGTGGTATAACGATAAATGGGGGAGCAGGATCGCCGGAGACTAGGATCGCTTATGCGCATATAGAATTTAACGGGACTACGGCGATCCACTCGTCAGGAGGCACTGTCTATTTGAGTCACTTAACATTTGGTTCTACCGATTACCAATATCTGTCGCTGGATGGTTCATCATTTGTTGTAAGCGACTGCACCTTCCCGACCCCGACCGGTTCATTTGAACCAATACACGGCACAGGTGGAATAAAGGCTGGTGGCAGAGGCATATTTATTAGAAATTTTGTTGGAGCCCCGCGTGGATATAATGACGCAATTGATTTTACAGGGGGCAATCGTCCCGGCGAAATAGTTCAATTTATTGACAACGTATTTATGGGTTCGGGTGACGATATTCTTGACCTTGATGGAACTGACGCCTGGGTTGAAGGGAACATCTTTATGCATTGTCATAAGAATGGTTCACCAGATACTTCCAGCGGCGTCAGCGGCGGCAAAGATGGTTCAAACACGTCAAGAATAACAATAATAAACAATATATTCTACGACCTTGATCACGTTGCAACGGCAAAAGAGGGGAACTTCTATGTTCTTATCAATAATACTATTGTCAGGCAAACGAAACAGGGTGGGACGGAGACGGAGGCGGGAGTTATAAACCTTAGCGATGAAGGCACTGCTGAGGGTGCCGGGTTTTATCTTGAAGGGAATATCATTTATGATGCGGAGCAGTTGTTGCGTTCGCCGATAGTGAACGCCATTGTTACAATCACAAACAATTTAATGCCGTTTACCTGGACAGGATCAGGGGGTAATAACTTTAACGCTGATCCAATGTTCAAATATGTGCCGCAACTTTCAGAAACTACGAATTTCAACAGCTGGGCTCAGGCGCAGGTTTTGTGGGATTGGTTTAGTTTAAGGCAGGGTTCGGCCGCAATTGGCGCAGGGGCATTCAAAAATAATCTCGGAGCAAATAAGAATTTTGGAGTCCTCCTTTCTGGTGTGCCTGAAGGTATAACAAGTCGTGGAGATGCCGTAATAAAAGTTGGCATTAACAGGAGCGGCAACGGGATACCGTCGGGTGATTGGCAATATGGCGCAGGGTATACTCATTATAAATGGAGATTTGAAGGCGGACAATGGAGTGCGGAGACGCCGATAAACACGCCGATTATTTTAACAAATCTTTTAAGCGGAACTTACAGGATAGAAGTTGTTGGCAAGCGCGATTGTGGATTCTACCAGGACGACCCGGTATATACGAGCAACGCTTTTGTGACGGTTTCTGCGTTATGGACGGTTAACCGCGCTCTGGCGCCGATTCGCATAAATGAAGTGCTTGCGGCGAACCGTTCAGCGGTAATCCATTACGACACCACACCGGATTTAATAGAACTTTACAACGAAAGCGATACGTCGGTTTCAATTGCAGGGATGTCAATTACTGATGATCCAGCAAATCCGACTAAATTTGTGTTCCCAGGCGGAACTACAATTCCGGCGCGCGGTTATCTTGTGTTATATGCGAACAATCCGGATGGCACGCCGGGTTTACATTTAGGATTTAATTTGAGCCAGGAGGGTGAGGGGGTTTATCTCTATGACAGGGTTGAAAATGGGGGCAGGTTAATTGATTCGGTGGAGTTTGGTCCGCAGTTAACCGATCTATCAATCGGCAGGCTTGCCGATGGTTCCTGGGGCTTGACGGTGCCAACATTTGGTTTGCCGAACAAGCCTGCAATTGTGGGCGACAGCCGAAAAGTTCGGATAAACGAGTGGCTTGCCTCGGGCGGTTATTGGTTCCAGACCGATTTTGTTGAACTGTATAACCCGGAGAGTTTGCCGGTTGCGATTGGTGGAATGTATTTGACCGACAGAACAGGATATCCTACCCGTCATCAGATATTTCCGCTAACGTTTATACCGCCGAAGGGGCATATTGCTTTTGTTGCAGATGGGGATACGACAAAAGGTGCATTGCACTTGAATTTCCGTTTAGCCTATGAGCAGGGGCAGATAGAACTTTACGACCGAGAAACAAACCTTGTGGACCGGGTAGTTTATCTAACACAGAAGCCCGGGGTTTCGCAAGGACGCAGTCCGGATGGGGCGACAAAGATTGTTTCGTTCAGTCAGCCAACGCCGGGGGTAATTAATCCAACGGCAATACCTGGTGGCGGAAGTGGCGAGATTTCTGTCGCGCTGGTTAATTACACTGATAAATGGCGGTATGAACAATCCGGGGCTGACCTTGGCACAAACTGGATTTCTACAAATTACAACGACTCAGCCTGGTCTGAAGGCAATGGAGTTCTGGCGGTTGAGGACTGCAATTGCTTGCCGTATCCAATAAATACGCCGCTTACAATTGGCAAAATAACCTATTATTTCAGAAAGGCATTTGTTGTAACGAACCAGATTGCTCAATTCAATTCGTTACGGTTATCCTATTTGATTGACGATGGCGCTGTGTTTTATCTGAACGGCAAGGAGATACACCGGATAAGAATGAACAATGCGGGGAGTCCGGTTTCGTATAGCGCTCTGGCTGATAAATCTGTTGATAACGCTACAATTGAGGGACCGGTGACAATTTCCACTTCATTGTTGAAACAGGGCACAAACTATCTCGCTGTGGAAGTTCACCAATCCACCACTAATAGCAGCGATATCGTGTTTGCAATGCTCCTTGAAGGGATAATAATTACCAACCAGCCTACGCCGACTGCGGTCGTCATAAACGAGGTTCTGGCGATAAATTCTACATTGAAAGAAACAGATAATACGACACCGGACTGGATTGAACTGTACAATACATCTGGCGGCGCGGTTGATTTGAGCGGCTGGGCATTGACGGATGATTTGACTCAGCCGCAGAGGTTCGTCTTCCCGCAGGGCGTTGTTATACCTGCCTATGGGTTTTTAAAGATATTGTGCGACGGGAATAAACCGGTATCATCGGCAAACACCGGTTTTGGTTTGAAAGGCAGCGGTGGCGCGGTTTATTTATTTGCGCCTGGCGGGATTCTTATAGATTCAATTAATTACGGCATACAGACGCCGGACTTTTCAATTGGTCGCGTGCCGGACGGCTCCACGAATTGGGTTCTTACGTTGCCAACAGCCGGCGGCGCAAATATTGCGGTAGGGCTCGGGAATTACTGGCAATTGCGCATAAATGAATGGATGCCGAACGACTCGGGCGGAAAACCTGACTGGTTTGAAATTTACAATCCGCAGTCTCAACCGGTGTCGCTCAGTGGTTTGAAAGTGACTGATAACCTTACACAACCTGACAAAAATGTATTCCCGCCGCTATCATTCATAGGGGCTTTGACGAACGGGTATTTGAAACTGATTGCAGATAATAATCTTGCTGCCGGGGCAGACCACGTTGCGTTCAAGCTGGATAATACAACTGAATCAATCGGGTTATTTGCGTCGGATAATACGATGATTGATTCAATAACCTATTACAATCCGGTGAATGGTGTTTCTGAAGGGCGGTTCCCGGACGGTTCAACAAATATTGTCAGATTTTACAGAACGGCGAGTCCGGGGGCAGCGAACTATTTGTGGTTGACTAATGTTGTTATAAATGAGGCTTTAACTCATACTGATCTTCCTCTGGAAGACGCTATTGAGCTATATAATCCGACCGACCAGGCGGTTGATATCAGCGGCTGGTATTTGAGCGACTCTGACAACAATCTGAAGAAGTACCGAATTCCGCCCGGTACGGTGATACCGCCGCACGGTTATAAGGTGTTCTATGAATATCAGTTTAATTCTGACCCGGGTGTTAATCCGCTTGCGTTTGCGTTGAGCGCGTATGGAGATCAGGTTTATCTTTCTACGGCTGATAGTCTCGGTGAGTTGACGGGCTATAGGACGATGGTCAAATTTGGCGCCGCACCTAATGGGGTTTCATTCGGTAGATACGTTAACAGCGTCGGGGAAGAAGACTTTGTCGCAATGAGTTACAGGACATTCGGCGTTGACGACCCGGGAACGGTTGAAGAATTTCGTCAGGGACAGGGGGCGCCAAATAGTTATCCGTTAGTTGGACCTGTAGTTATTTCTGAGATTATGTATCATCCGCCGGACATTGGGACAAATGACAACGTAAGAGATGAATTTATTGAGCTTTACAATAATTCGGGCGCTCCGGTGCCGTTATATGATACTGCTAATCCGACGAATACCTGGCGGTTAAGGGATGCTGTTGATTTTGACTTTCCGACGGGGATTGTTATGCCGCCGTTTGGGTATGTTGTTGTTGTAAGTTTTGATCCACAGACGAATCTCCAGGCGCTTGCCGAGTTTAAAGCGCAATACAGGGTGTCTGAGAGTGCGATAATAATCTGTCCATACAATGGCAAGCTTGCGAATGATAACGAGAATGTAGAGTTATATAAGCCATTATCGCCGGCTCTGGTTACAAATTCGCAGGGTGTGGTGGAGCAGATTGTTCCTTATGCACTGGTTGAACGGGTGCATTATTATGATTCAGGGGCTTGGCCTGTTGAGGCGGATGGCAACGGTTATTCGTTGCACAGAGTTTCTTATACGGGGTATGCAAACGATCCGACAAACTGGGTCGCGGCGCCGCCGACGCCGGGTCCGCAGGGCTTGCAAATAATTTCTCAGCCGCAAAATGCAAGCGTTGTATGTGGACAGGATGTTAGTTTTTCAATTGTGGTTTCTGGACAGGAGCCGATTAGTTATCAGTGGTTCTTTAATGGCGGGGCGATTTCGGAAGGCACAAACGCAACGCTTGTTTTGCGAAATGTTTGCACGAATGAGGCTGGCAACTATTATGTTATTGCGTGGAATACCGGCGGCGCGGTGACGAGTTCTATTGCGAGTTTGACGGTTAGTGTTCCGCAGGCGCCTTTAGCTATGCCTGACAATGTTATTGGTTTGAAGAATCAGCAACTGAACATTCCTGTTCAACTGTTGCTTGCGAACGATGAAGATTTCAATGGAGCGACCTTGACTATAATCGGGGTTTCCGGTAATTCAACCAATGGCGCAACGGTTACGTTGAATTCCGGGACTGTGGTCTATACGCCGGTTGCGAATTTTGTGGGTATAGATGAGTTTACTTACACGGTGAGGAACAATTACGGATTGCAGGCTGTTGGGACGGTATATGTGACGGTTGCTGTGAGCACAAATTACAACCGCGCAATTGCGCATAATTCTGGAAGCAATATCCAGATTGAATTTGAAGGATTGCCTGGCTACACTTACGAGGTATTGCGAAGCACAAATCTATTGAACTGGGTTGTGGTTCAAGAATTACAAGCGAATCAGAGTGGTCAGATTCTATTTACCGATGGGAATACAAATTCAGACCACGCTTACTATCGGATTCGGAGGAAATGATTGGCACAATTTAACTCAACGCGGTAGGTTATTTGCCAAAGCAATAGAGGTTTCCGTTATCTGAACCGATAAAAATCATTGAATCAATGACAGCCGGGGAGCTTGAGATTGGGCTTGCGGTGTCGTATGACCAGATTTCTTTGCCGTCGTTTAGATTGAGGATATAAATCCTGCCGTCTGCTGAACCGACGACGACTTTTTCAGACGCAATTGCTGGCGAGCTGTCAACATTTCCGCGCGTTGAGAAGGTCCAGATTACTTTTCCGGTTATTCGGTCAAGGCAATGGACCCGCTTGTCGCGGCTGCCAAAGACGACCCTGTCGTCGCTTACCGCTGGAGAAGAGTAATATGGGAAATTTCGGTTTTTATAGGTCCATTGGTTTGTTCCTTTCTGGATATCAATGCAATGAAAGGCATTTTCCATATTGCCGAAGTATGCGAAACTGTCAACGAGCGCCACAGAACAGGCGATATAGGCGCCGGCTTCAATTTTTTTAATTTCCTTTCCGTCGGAGATATTGACAAGGTGTAAAATTCCGTCGCATCCGCCAAATATAGCGATTCCGTTTTTACTTATTGCGGCTGCGCCATTGATAAAGTTTCCTGTATCAAAGTTCCAGATTTGTTTTCCGGTGAGGCAATCTATGCAATGGAGTCGGTTGTCGTAGCTACCGATGATTATACAGGTATTTTTCAGGGATGAATCCTGCCAGTAATTTGGCGCGGCTGCGATTTTGCCATCGGTTTTATATTTCCATTTTAACGCGCCTGTTTTTGAATCAATGGCGTAGAGATTACCGTCGTCTGACCCAATGTAAACCGAACCAGATAAAATGAGCGGAGAAGATTGGACGGGTCCATCGGTTTTAAAGGACCATAATTTTGAACCATTTGAGATGTTGAGCGCGTAGATATTGCCATCGTCTGAGCCGAAATAGACTGTATTGTTGAATATTGAGGGGGAAGAATTTATTGCGCCCTCGGTTTTGAAACTCCATAAGAGTTTTGGTTTTTCCGGAAGTTTTGCTCGGGTTACGGCGCGCAAGTCTGGAGAATAGCGAAACATCTGCCAATTTTGTGTGGCTGCTGATTCTCCTGCGGAGGATTGAGTTAGAGAAAGGCAAAGAATAGTTGCGGAAATTCCAATTAAGGGCATTATATTTTCACAGTTGTAATTCATACATTATATAAATTAGACGAAATTAATTGGAAGACAAACAAGTTTAGTTGCGTTTTCATTAAAATGATATAAAAAGAGAATTGAGATGTAAAATGGTTCAGTATCTTGAATTGTTAAAGTATGTTTTAGAGCGCGGCAAATTCCGAAAGGACAGGACAGGGGTTGGCGTTTATTCTATATTTGGGGCGCAGGCGCGGTTTAATCTTGAGGAGGGTTTTCCGCTTTTGACGACAAAGAAGTTGCATTTGAAGTCAATAATCTATGAGCTTTTATGGTTTTTGCGCGGGGATACGAATGTAAAATATCTTCACGAACACAATGTTACTATCTGGGATGAATGGGCTGACGAGAATGGGGATTTGGGGAGGATATATGGGGCGCAATGGTGTGATTGGCGAACGCCGGACGGCCGTTCTATAAATCAGATTGACTGGGTTATAGAGGAGATAAAAAAGAACCCGACCAGTCGGCGGTTAATTGTTAGCGCGTGGAATGTGGGTGAGCTTGACAGGATGGCGCTTCCGCCCTGCCATGTTTTATTTCAATTTTATGTTGATGAGGATAGGTTGAGCTGTCAGTTGTATCAAAGGAGCGCCGATATTTTTCTTGGCGTTCCATTTAACATAGCCTCTTATTCATTG
>JBAMMJ010000265.1:10860-15384 GCA_039793825.1 Verrucomicrobiota bacterium
TTGCTGACGATGATGGTTGCGCAGGTTTGCGACTTAAAACCGGGGGTGTTTATTCACACATTTGGAGACCTTCACCTGTATTCAAACCATATTGAACAGGCAAAACTTCAGCTGACCCGGCAACCGAGGAAATTGCCGACTATGAGACTGAATCCGGCAATTAAGAATATTCACGACTTTAAGTATGAAGACTTTGAGCTTATCGGATATGATCCTTATCCGCCGATAAAGGCGCCTGTAGCCGTATGAGTAATTTTAGCGCAATAGTTGCGATGTCAGAAAATCGCGTGATTGGCAGGAATGGACGGATACCGTGGCATTTGCCGGAGGATTTGAAGTGGTTTAAAAAAACCACCATCGGAAATGTAGTTGTGATGGGGCGTAAGACTTTTGAATCAATCGGTAAACCGCTTCCTGGCAGAGAGAGTGTGGTTTTGAGTCGTGCGGGATTTTCCGCAGATGGTGTAATAGTTGTAAAGTCACTGGAAGAGATTCTGGAAAAGTTTCCGGGGCGCGAAGTATTTATTTGCGGCGGGGCTCAGGTTTATATGTTGGCGTTGCCGTATTGTTCTACGTTATATGTTACTTATATAAAGGGCGTTTATGAAGGGGATACCTTTTTTCCGCCGTTTGAGACTGATTTTGAAATTGAATCGGTGATTGCCGAGTATGAAACGCATAGGATTGTAAAATATAAAAACCTCAAATGTTGCACTTTGAAGATTACATCAAAACCGCTTACGGCAGTTCAATCAGATGTCTTGGCACCGGCAACGGTTATCCCTCCAGCCGCAGGGGACATTCCTGTTATCTCTACGATTTAGACGGTGTTCAGTTTTTGATTGATTGTGGCGAGCCTGCCAGTTGTAATTTTAAACGGAACCGAATAAACTGGAACGCGCCAAAGGCGGTCATTGTATCGCATTTGCATTTTGATCACTCGGGCGGTCTGTTTATGCTGTTGCAAGGGTTTTGGCTTGAAAGGCGCAAGGAACCGTTGAAAATATATCTACCGCAGGACGGCATTAAGCCTATTGAGGAGTTGTTGCGAGCCGCCTCCTTTGTGCCGGAGATAATATCTTTTGAATATGAATTTATTCCTATCCGTGAGGGTGAAACAGTTCAAATTGGGGATGTTGTTGTGATGCCTGTTTTAAACAGTCATTATGATTCGTTTAAAGCACAGGTTGGGGATAGATATGGGTTCAAGTATGAGTCGTTTAGTTTTTTGATTAGAAAAGGCGATTTAAAGATTGCGCACACTGCGGATGTAGGTTCAATAAAAGATGTGGAAAGATTGGTTGAAAATGGGGTTGATACGCTTGTTTGCGAGTTATCCCACATTAAGCCTGAAGAATTGTTTGAGCTTGTGGCAAGTAAAAAGCCGAGACTGCTGGTGCTCGTTCATCTTGATGGAAGGTATAGGGCTGGGGTAAAAGAATTGCTTACGAATGCTGAAAAAATGCTTTCAGATGTGAAATGTATTGTGCCTGACGACGGTATGGAAATTTATATTCAGACAAAGAAAGCGGTTGATTAATCTCTTGCTGGATTTTGTTGCGAACCGTTTGATATAAAGGGAATAGAAAGTGAAAATAATTGGTGTGATACCTGCGCGCTATGGTTCAACGCGATTTCCCGGCAAACCGCTTGCGATGATTGCCGGCAAGCCGTTGATTGGATGGGTTGTTGAACGGGCGAGAAAAGCCGCGTCGCTGTGCGATGTGATTGTGGCGACAGACGATGAGCGGATTAGAGAAGTTGCCAGTCGGTTTTGTAAAGTTGAGATGACCCGTTCTGATCATCCAAGCGGCACAGACAGGGTTGCTGAGGTTGTGGGGAGGATTGATTGCGACGGCGTGGTAAATATTCAGGGTGATGAACCGTTGATTGAACCGGATGTTATTGATGTTGTGGCTAAGGCGCTTTTGTGTTCGGAGATGTCAACTGCAGCTACGCCGATAAAGGAACCGGCGGAGCTGGATAATCCGAACGTGGTTAAAGTCGTTGTTGATACTGAAGGGAACGCCCTTTATTTTTCAAGGTCGACGATACCTTATATGCGCGATTTTGCTGAAAGGTCTGCAGAGGAGAGATTACAGCTATTTAGTTACCTGAAACATCTTGGAATATACGGCTACAGAAAAGAGACGCTAATGCGGCTGGTGAGGCAGCCGGTATCAGCGCTTGAACGGGCTGAACGGCTTGAACAGTTGCGCGCCCTTGAGTTAGGGATAAAGATTGCGGTTGTTCAGGTTGTTTGTCAGAGTTTAGGCGTTGATACACCGCTGGACGCAAGGCGTGTTGAACAGATTCTTTCTGAACAAAGTTAATATTTTTCTATTTTGAAAAACCGTGGCAAAGGTATTAGAGTATTTTTTAATTTAATGGGATAAGATGAAATATATTTTTGTAACTGGCGGGGTAATAAGTTCGCTCGGGAAGGGGCTTACAGCGGCGTCGCTTGGGACATTGCTTGAGGCGCGTGGGCTGAAGGTTACCTTGCAGAAGTTTGATCCGTATTTGAATGTAGACCCCGGGACGATGAATCCGTATCAGCACGGCGAGGTGTATGTGCTTGATGACGGGGCGGAGACCGACCTTGATCTTGGACATTATGAGCGTTTCACCAATGCAAGGTTGTCGCGGTTGAACAATCTTACAAGCGGACAGGTGTATCAGACGGTATTAGAAAAGGAGCGGCGAGGGGAGTATCTCGGGAAGACGGTGCAGGTGATACCGCACGTGACCGGAGAGATTCAAAATCGGATTTTAGCCGTAGCCGAGCAATCAAAGGCTGATGTTTTAATAACCGAGATTGGCGGAACGACCGGGGACATAGAGGGGCTACCGTTTCTTGAAGCGATTCGCGAGTTTGCGCTTGAAGTTGGTTATTCAAACGCGATTTTTATTCATGTTACTTATGTGCCATACATAAAGACGGCGGGTGAACTTAAAACTAAGCCTACGCAACAATCGGTTGCGAAACTAAGGGAAATAGGTATAACGCCGCATATTCTTGTGTGTCGTTGCGATAGAGCGCTTGACAAAACGTTGCGTCAAAAAATATCAATGTTTTGCAATGTTCCGGTTGAAGCAGTCATAGAGGAGCGGGATGTAGAACACACAATTTATGAAGTGCCTCTGATGTTGCAGCGGGAACATCTTGACGAGCTGGTGTGTCGGCTGCTTAACCTGCATACTCCGGTTTCAAATCTTTCGCACTGGCAGGAGATAATAAGGAAGATTGTTGCGCCGCGCCAAAAAACCCGGATTGCGGTTGTGGGCAAGTATATTGAGTTGCAGGATGCGTATAAATCTGTTTATGAAGCCATAACACATGGTGGTGTGGCGAACGACTGCGGTGTGGATGTTTTGAAAATAGACGCTGAAGAACTGGAGGTGCAGGGCTCAGAGTCAATGCTAATGGGTGTTGGCGGTATTCTTATTCCCGGCGGATTTGGCGCGCGCGGGGTTGAAGGCAAAATCCGCGCGGCGCGTTACGCCCGCGAGAACAAAATTCCATATCTCGGTTTATGTCTCGGGATGCAGGTTGCGGTAATTGAATTTGCAAGAAATGTTGTTGGGTTAAAAGGGGCGCATTCAACCGAGTTTGATCCTGATACGTCGCATCCGGTAATTTCTTTACTGGACGAGCAGAAGAAGATAACCAGACTTGGCGGAACGATGAGGCTCGGAAAACAACCGTGCCAGCTCAAGAAAGGGACTCTGGCAGAAAGACTTTATGGGTCATTCATCATACAGGAAAGACACCGCCATAGATATGAATTTAATAACGATTACCGCAAACGGTTTGAAGACGCAGGTATGGTATTTAGCGGCACATCGCCGGATGGAGAACTTGTGGAATTGATTGAGTTGCCAGATCACCCGTTCTTCATAGCCTGCCAATTTCATCCTGAATTTTTGAGCAAACCGCATAAGCCGCACCCATTGTTTGCAGGGTTTATTGCTGCGTCCCACGCAAAATTGTTTGGAAAGGGTATCTGATCGGATTTGCGACTGAAGAATTTAACTTATAAAAATGAATTATAACGAGGCAATTAAGTTTTTGTATGACCTTCGGATTTTTGGCGCAAAGTTTGGTCTTGAAAATACTTTCAAGCTTGCCGGACTTTGCGGGAATCCACAGGACGAATTAAATTTCATTCATATTGCCGGCACGAACGGAAAAGGGTCAACCTGCGCGATGCTGGAGAGCATTTACCGCGCCGCCGGTTACAAGACGGGGCTTTTTACCTCACCTCATCTTGTTTCCTTTTCGGAGCGGATTCAGATAAATCGCCAGCCGATTGCAGAGGAAGAGATTGTAAAACTGGTTCAACTGATGCAATCTCTGCTAAAACATTTTCCATCGGACCATCTACCGACTTTTTTTGAAGTAACTACTGTGATGGCGCTCTGTTATTTTTGCTTCAATGAATGCGATGTGGTGATCTGGGAGACAGGAATGGGTGGGAGACTGGATGCGACGAATATTGTCACTCCGCTCGCTTCAGTAAT
>JBAMMJ010000266.1:0-15334 GCA_039793825.1 Verrucomicrobiota bacterium
TTATATTCTTCATTAGATTGATGAAATACCCTTAACTTACAGATAAAGGTTGTATATACAACTTGCACAGGAGACTGTTTTTCAACAGGTTTTGAATGTCTTATTAAAAGTATAGGAATTAAATTTTGATCTAATAAAATGAAATCAACCGAGTTTATTAGTTCTAATAATAAAAAAGCAATAGAATTAGATTCAGTATCTGGATTTGGTTTTATCTTCGGACTGAGCGGTAGGCTTAACTAAGTTGTATTAAACGGAGCTTGTAAGCCGCGCGGTTTAAGGGTATTTTATTAGCGCGCTTAACAGCAGGTCGGAGCCGCATTTGCGCCATTTAATTGAATGGAGGGTGGGGATTTCATCAAAGGATGAGAAACCTTTGCCTGATACCGCGCGCGGGGCGGACCTGCCGCAAATAATTTTTGGGGCGTAAAAAAAGATAACTCTGTGAGCGAGTTTTGATTTAAGGAATGAGGCGTGGGCATCTCCACCGCCCTCAACCAGCAGCGAGAGGACATTTTCTTCACCAAGTTTGCGAACCACATAGTTTAAATCTATCTGCCCGTTGATTTGCGGCGCAATTGCGACGTTGCATAGTTTTTGAAGCGCTTCAATTTTTTCTTGCGGCGCATTTTCGGTTACGAAAATGGTTGTGAGCTTTGCAAATTTATCAGAAACGACCTTTGCCGTTAATGGCGTTCTTGCGCGGGAATCAAGTACTATTCGTCGCGGTGTTCTTCTCGTCTCAATTGTATTGCTGTTCCTGTAAGTGAGTTGCGGATCATCGGCAAGGATTGTGTTGACACCGACAAGGATTGCGTCTGCCCGTTTTCGCAATTGCATTCCAAATTTGCGGGAGATCGGATTTGTTATCCATTTTGAATCGCCTGTGATAGTAGCGATTTTCCCATCAAGTGTCATAGCGGCTTTTAGAATTACAAAAGGGGTTTTGTTTATAATCCAGTGATTAAAGGCTTCATTAAGATTTTCGCATTCAGCTTTCAGGATGCCTGATTTTACAATGATTCCCGCCGATTCAAGCATCTTGAATGCTCTGCCGGAGTGTTTTGGGTTAGGGTCTGTTGCGCCGACAACGACTTCTCTGATTTTTTCTTTAACGATGGCATCCACGCAAGGCGGTGTCCGTCCATAAGTTGAGCAGGGCTCAAGCGTTACATAAAGAGTTGATCCCTCGGGAGAAAAGCCGTTTTTTCTTGCGTTGTTTATTGCCTCAATCTCGGCGTGGGGGAGTCCGGCGCGTTTGTGATAACCTTTTCCAATTATAATACCGTTTTTATACAGGACTGCGCCAACGATTGGGTTTGGCGAGGTCATCCCTTCGGCTCTTTTAGCCAGCCTGATAGCGAGCCGCATCAGTTCTTCATCTGGTGTCGCATAATTCATAATTTTAATAACTACCAACAACCTGTGTGTCTTTGCCGGCTGCGGTTTTCCGCATTGCTTATTTATAATTCTTAATATCCAACGCCTCAAGCGCGGGCAAAGGTTCGCCATTGTCGTCAAACAGGGTTACCTCGCCCCAGTTTGAACGGATTCCTTTCGTCGGCACCCACTCCGGCGCCCAGTAGATTACCCCTTTTCCGCGAGTGTCTGGAAGGTTTCTGACAATGTCAACAAGGTCTGTGAGAAATTTTTTCTGTCCTTGCGGTGTGGCTTCGTAGCCAGGATGAGGTTGAATCCTATTTTTCCCGCGCGGGTATTGGAAATTGTATAGCCGCCACGGATGAGCGGTTTCTACGACGATGACGGGCTTTTTGTAGCGTTGGGCAAGGTCTGAGATGTTTGTTTTTAAATTGTCAATTGTCCCGTGCCACCAGTAGTAATAAGAGACGCCGATAACATCGTAATCCACCTTGTAATTTTCTATGTTATCAAAAAACCAGCGCGAACGGGTGTTATTACCGCCGCAATCAATATGAAGCATTGTATAAATCTTTGTCGGGCATTTTACCGAGCGAACGCCGTTAATTGCGGATTTTAATAACTCTGTGAATTGTCGCCAGTGAATCTCATCGTTAAATTTCCCGACATTTCCATCGTCCCAGAGGAATCCCGGTGTTATCTCGTTGCCGGTTTGAACAATATAAGGAGGGGTATTTTGAGAAACAAGCGCGGCAACGAAGTTGCTTGTATAGGTGAAAATTTCCTGCTTGAGTTCGGGGAAACTGAGGTGTTCCCACGCTGCAGGTTTTTTCTGATGAGCCGGGTCTGCCCAGGTGTCGGAGTAATGGAAGTTGAGGATTAATTTAAATCCGTGGGTTGCGAGGCGTTTTGCCATTTTTAAAGTGGCTTCGGCGTTGCAAAAGCCATTTGTCGGCGTGTGCCACAATCTCAATCTGATTGCATTTAAGCCGTGATTTTTCAAAATTAAAAACGGGTCCTGCGGCTTGCCATTTACTTTGTATGTGAAGCCTGCGTTTTCCATCTGCAGGATGAACGAGACATCTCCGCCGAGCAGGAAATCAATGTTATCTTCGGATTTTGCAGATTCAATAAGAATTGAAAACAACGTTATTAAGGTTGCAAGAAGAAGGGCTTTTTTGCGTTGACTCAATTCAGTTATCGGATTTTTCTTTTTCATACAGCAAAATATTATTAAATGACAAGCACAGCCGAGCCGTTGAGTTTCCCACAGCGAAGGTCGTTCAGGGCTTCATTGGCGGATTCGAGGGGATAAGTTTTAACGGATGTTTTAATTGGGATTTCTGGCGCGATTTTCAAAAACTCCGCGGCGTCGTTGCGGGTGAGGTTTGCCACTGAGACAATTGAACGTTCTTCCCATAAAATATTGTATGGAAAGGATGGAATATCGCTCATATAGATTCCGCCACAAACGACTATTCCTCCTTTTTCAAGCGCTTTTAGGGCATTCGGCACGAGGTTGCCGACGGGGGCAAAGATTATGGCGGCTTCAAGCGGTTCTGGCGGCATTTCATCCGAACCGCCTGCCCATACTGCGCCCATTTTAAGGGCAAACTGTTGTGATTCTTTATCACCCGGTCTTGTGAAGGCGAAGACGCGTCTGCCCTGATATGCTGCAACCTGAGTTATGATGTGCGCAGCTGAGCCGAAGCCATAGATACCGAGTCGTGTGGCTTTGCCAGTTTTGGAAAGCGAGCGATATCCGATTAGTCCTGCGCACAGGAGCGGGGCGGCCTGGGTCGGGTCATAATTATCCGGGATGAAAAAAGAATACCGCGCATCAGCGACTGTATATTCCGCAAAACCGCCGTTAATGGTATAGCCAGTGAACAATACCTTATCGCAGAGGTTTTCGCGTCCGCTCAGGCAGAACTTGCATTTGCCACAGGTCCAACCAAGCCAGGGAATGCCGACCTGTTTGCCGATAAAATTGCTATCAACGCCCGCGCCTGTTTTTACAACCGTTCCGACAATCTGGTGTCCAGGCACAAGTGGAAGTCGTGGATTTTTCAATTCCCCATCAACAATGTGTAAATCTGTCCTGCAAACGGCACAAGCGCTCACGCGAACCAGGACCTGACCGGGAGCGGGTTCAGGGATTGTTATCTCGTGCAGCACAAGCGGCTGCCGCGGTTTTTCAAGAACCATCGCGCGCATAGTTCAGTTTAATTAAAAACTGTTAGATTTAAAATATTATAATGCAATATTTTAACAAATAAGAATCTATGCTGTTTTTATACTTTTTGACTCCTTTATTTAGTGTTGAAGGAATTACAAACCAAAACATTTTCACGCTTGAGACTTTTAATGGACAGGTATTGACAAATTACAACAATAAACGAGTTATAGGAGTGACCCTGCAGTTTTGCAAATTGTATTTTCCGAGTGCAACTATTGGTCCGGGGTCATTATTTGATTTTTATCAGGTTAGAGTACGAATAGCGCGTCGGACAATTGAGTAAAATATGTGGGTTAAAAGTTCAGGGTTTTTAAAGTCAGAGAAATCCAGCGCTTTGTTAATTGTGATGGTTATGGGCGCGGCGGCGATGATTGTGCTTGCCGGAACGCTAAAATGGACCTCCACAAATGGTATTTTAATCAATAGAAGTATTGCGTATCAGAATTCTGTTCTTGCGGCAGAGGCAGCTACTGAAAAAGTGCTTTCAGAGATTGCGACCGACTATGCAAAAGAAGGTCCCACAACCGTTGGAAACAAAATGAACAATTACAGGACGCGGATTCCAAATGAACATTCTATATGGGGAAAATACAAATTCAAAAATAGATACGGAAACAAAAATGAAATATCAGTAGATTTTGTGCAACCCTGGACGATGAATGTTTCTCTTTTATCGCAGTATTCAGGTTTAAAAGGGTATGCCGCGACAATCAGAATAAGGGCAAATGCCGAAGATATTGTTGATGGGACCGAGGGGGCAATTTATCAGGATATACAACTTGCTTTGGTCCCGGTATTTCAATTTGCGATATTTTACAATCTTGATCTTGAAATAAACCCCGGTCCGGTTATGAATATCACCGGACGGGTCCATTCTAACAGGGATATATTTTGTCAACCTGATAATACGTTAACTTTCTGGAGTCCGGTTACGGCTTCAGGAAAAGTATATGTAGGGCAGAAAAAACCGGGCGACCCGTTAGATCGGGGTGGCGGGACGATTATTTTCAAAAATGGTTATGAAACTGAATTTTCAACGCTTAATCTGCCGATTGGATCGGACAATTCGCCTGATTCGGTTAGAGAGATTTTAGAAATCCCGGAACACTCAGAAAACCCCAACGATCCACTGGCAAAGCAAAGATTTTATAATAATTGCGATATTGTGGTTATTGTATCCAACAATACTGTCTCTGTAAGGGGTAGCGGCATTTGCAATGGACTTGGAATTAATATACCCTGGTCAGTTGCAAGCAACTGGCTAAGCACAAATAAAACCTTTTACGATCAACGTGAAAAGAAAACTAACATTGTTACAGAAATAGATATAGCAAAGTTTTCGCAATGGGCAACAAATAACGCAAATAACCCGCTTAGAAATGTAATCCGCAACACTCAAGGTAGGGAAATCAATTCTATCTATGTTTCGGACAATCGTCCAAAAAGTTCTACTATCCTTCCCGTAGTTCGGCTTGTGAATGGTAGCAAACTACCACCATCCGGCTTTACACTGGCAACCCCGAATCCGTTATATATTAAAGGAGATTACAATGCATACGGTCCGTCTTTAGGCTCAACAAATACAGCCAATACAATGCCGGCATCGTTGATTGCCGATGCGATAACAATTCTGTCGGATAACTGGGATGACGCGAATAGTAAATCGGGAATTAGTTCGCGCGTTGCTACGTCTACTACCGTAAATGCGGCGTTTCTCGCCGGAATAGTTGAGACTGTACCCGGGCAATATAGCGGGGGATTGGAAAATTTTCCGAGATTTCTGGAGGATTGGAGCGGGAAGACTTTAACTTATAATGGTTCAATGGTGGTTATGTTTACAAGCAGGTATGCTACAAATTATTGGCCCGGGACGGGAACGGTTTATAATCCTCCTAATAGAAATTGGAGTTTTGACGTGAATTTTTACAACCCGGAGCGGCTACCCCCACTTACACCATCGGTGAGAGCGGTAATACGTTTTAAATGGAAAAGCATTGCCCCATCCGATGCTTCATAAAGATATGTTCTTTTTTGTAATAATTCCACATTTCTATAAATTTAGTTTATTTAATTTTATTATTTTACTTCATCTGATTAAACATTGACATTTTAAATGGCTCAATAGAGTATAAAGTTATGAAAAATAATAAAACTCTTGTATATATTGCGGCGGCAGTCTGGATTTTATGTGGAGCTGCGCTTAAAGGGGGAGAGTTTGTTTCACTATTCAACGGAAAAGACCTTACGGGCTGGAAAGTTCCAGACCCAAATCCGTTCTGGCGTGTTGAGAACGGGGTTCTTGTCGGCGAGAACGACGAGAAATTGAAAGGGAGTATGCTCTACACTGAGAAAAGTTATAAAGATTTTATCTTTGAGGCTGATGTAAGGTGGCAGGGGGAGATTGATAGCGGTTTTATGGTCCGTAAACCAGAGTTGCAGATGCAGATCGGGATTTCTCGGAGTTTGAAGCGTGATATGACCTGCTCGTTTTACACCGGTGGCAAGGAAGGTTATCCGGAAGCAGGAAGGGCAAAAGATATTGAAAAGGTGTTAAAACAAGGGGAGTGGAATACAATTCGTCTTCAGGCAAAGGGCGATACTTTTACAGTGTGGTGCAATGGTGTAAAGGTTTCTGAATACACAAATCCAAAATATGCGGCGCCTGCGCCAATCGGGCTTCAGATTCATCCGGGTGTAAAGATGAAGGTGGAATTCAGGAATATAAGGATTCAGGAATTGTAATTAGCCCGTCGGGATAAAAACGTGGCGAGGGATTTTTGCGCCAATTCCTTTTATTATAAAACGGGCAGTGGTTTTGCAAACTCAACCGCAAAGGAAAAGGCGCAATAAATGTGTCTACTATACTCTGGAAAAGAAAATCATCAGTTAATTACTTTTTGAATAATTGCAGTTAAAAACATATAATATGAATTCAGATGTGGAATCTGGAGCGAAAAATTCGGTTTTATCATTTAACGACGTAGCGAACGGCTCAAGATCGGGGTTTCCGAATTTTGGCATTGCGCTGGGTTTGTTCTTTTTGTGGTGTCTTTTATTTCATTTGACGGGTAATTCAACACTTGGATATATAAAGTCGCGGTCGTTGTTTGTATGGTGGTATGAGGTGATGACGCAGGCGGCAAAATCAGGGGGAATAGCGGCTGTTTTAGATGGCGAGGACGCTCTCGGATTGTTTATGCCACTGCTTGTTGCGGCTATATTTTACTGGCGCAGGGAACAGCTGATAAGACTGGAGAAAAAAACCGATTGGATTGGGATTCTGATAATTGGTTTTGCGATGTTTCTTCATATTTGCGGTTTTCTGGTTCAACAGACACGAATTTCTGTGGTGAGTTTTTTTGTCGGTCTGTATGGAATAACCGGATTGTTATGGGGAAGGAGATGGATGTGGGAAACATTGTTTATTTTTGCGCTGTTTGCATTTTGTGTGCCGCTTGGGGGCGCATCCGATGTGATAACGTTTCCGTTAAGAGTGTTTGCCACTACTTTGAGTGTGAAAATCGCAAGCGCCATTTTTGGTCTTGATATTATTCAACAGGGGACTTTGATTTTTGACGCTGCCGGGCGGTATCAATATGAGGTTGCGCCTGCCTGCGGTGGGATTCGGAGTCTAACTGCAATTTTTGCGCTCGCATTGATATGCGGATTCGTCTTTTTCAAATCAATCTGGCGGCGCCTTTTGCTTGTGGCAACGGCATTGCCGCTGGCGATAATCGGCAATGTGCTTCGGTTATTGGTAATTATATTTGCGGCTGAACTTGCCGGACAGGAGGCAGGAGAAAAGGCGCATAATAATTCGCTATTCAGCATTTTGCCGTATGTTCCGGCTTTTATTTGTTTCTGGTTATTAACTTACTGGCTTGAAGAAGGAAAAGATAATCGTAAAAGCAATAGTGGGAAAATTAAAACGGATTAGACGGGTATTTTGTCAAAGCCATTAACATCAGAAGTCATTTTTGGCTAAAAATAAATGAATGTAAGTGATAAAAATAAAATCTATATCCTGGCGGCGATAGCGGCTGCGATGATTTTGGGAAGTGGGGTTCTGCTTGGCTATCTGCAGAAGAACCAGCGGTTGAGCCCGACGCCGGTAAAAATCGTTCCAGAACCGATGCCCGGGGTAGACTCGGCTGCCGCAGAATCTGATAAGAAAAGTTTTATCGCCGGAACAAACAGGGTTTATCTGCCGGAAAAGGTAAACGGTTATGTGTCACAATTGATCCCTGTTGAAAGAGCAGAATATGAGACTTTGCCCAAGGACACGATTTACGGCAGACGTTTGTATCGGGGCGAGGACGGTTTTGAAATTGTGAATATGGTGGTGCTAATGGGGGCTGACAGAACCAGTATTCACAAGCCGCAATATTGTCTGGAAGGGACAGGTTGGCGGATTGATAGTACTGAGCAAATTTTGATCGGAATGGAAAAACCGTTTCATTATCAGTTACCTGCGACAAAGTTGAATTTGTCTGGTTATATAGTTGGCAATGATGGGCGGAAACAGTTTCGCAAGGGAATATTTTTGTACTGGTTTGTTGCGAATAACGAGTTAACGGCAGACCACAAAAGCCGAATGTGGTCTGTGGCGTTGCACAGGATTAAAAAAGGCGAGATTCAGCGGTGGGCGTATGTAATATATTTTGCAACCTGTTTGCCGGGCGAGGAAGAATCGGCATATGAAAGAATGAAGGCTTTTATTAAAGAATCTTTACCTGAATATCAACTTTTTCCTAAAATAGAAACGATGGCTCAAGGTAATTAAAAATGCTTGGACGATTCCAACAATTGCGAAAGCGATTGCATCAGATTGCTGACGCAGGGCTATTTGCGATTGGGCTCTGGGTCGCCCATTATATTCGGTTTACGTGGACGTTTGGACGCCCGGAGATTGCCGATTTTAGCGAGTGTTTGTGGTTATATGTGGTGATATTGCCGCTTACGCCGCTTGTGCTGGATATTCAAGGGTTTTATAATCGCCCAATAGTGCCGCAGCGGCGTCAGGTAATTTTTCCTCTTGCAAAGACAAGCCTGATAATGACTGCTATTCTGATCTTTACAATGTTTATAACAAGGGAGCAACTTGCCCGCGCGGTGTTTTTCCTGTTTTGTCCGATAAGTTTCGTACTTGTTTTTTTAAAAGAAGAGTTTTTGCGGGCTGTTTACCGCTCAAGGTTTGGTCTTGAGCAGGTTCAAAAGCGCGCAATTCTGGCTGGCACACCTGAAGATATAGGCAAATTAAAGGAAAAATTGCGAGCAGGCGCGCGAAGCGGTTTGCGTATTGTGGATGAGATAGACCTGAACCGCCAGGGAATTGATGAGCTGGTAAATATGTTGCATAGACATTCGGCTAATTGTGTAATTTTTACGGCGCGCCACACCTTTTATGACCTGGTTGAAAAGGCTGTTAAGGCATGCGCAATTGAGGGAGTTGAGGCATGGCTTGTGGCAGATTTCTTTAAGGTGGAAAACTCCCGCACTATGCTTGACGAGTTATATGGAATGCCGATGCTTATATATCATTCCACACCGCCGGCATCCTGGCAGCTTGTGGCTAAACAGATGGTTGATTTTTTTGGCGCTTTTGTGTTGCTTTTAATTTCTATGCCGGTGTTCATTGTGGTTTCTATTCTTATCAAGTTGACATCGCCCGGTCCGGTTTTCTTTAAACAATTGCGTTGCGGGCTAAATGGCAAGCCTTTTGTGATGTATAAATTCCGCTCAATGATAACCGACGCCGAACAGCGAAAGCATGAACTGGAAATGCTTAATGAGATGAGCGGTCCGGTATTTAAGCTAACTAACGACCCGAGGGTGACACCTGTTGGGCGGTTTTTAAGAAAATTTAGCCTTGATGAGTTGCCGCAACTAATAAATGTGCTCAAAGGCGAGATGAGCCTTGTTGGTCCGCGTCCGTTGCCGGTTGACGAGGTGAAACGGTTTGATGATTTTGCCCACAGACGTCGCCTTAGTGTTAAACCGGGTTTAACCTGTTTGTGGCAGATTAGCGGCAGAAATGAGGTCACCGATTTTAAGGAGTGGGTCAGACTTGACCTTGAATATATTGACAATTGGTCTATTTGGCTTGATTTTAAAATCCTCTGGAAGACAATTCCAGTGGTTTTATTGGCAAAGGGGGCAAAATAAGGCAGAAGTGTTTTTTGATTTTAGAATACAAAAAATCTTATAGATAACTTGATTATTATTCAGATGAAAAACGTAAAATCAGGAAAATCAAAGGAAAAACCGGTCTCCGTAGTGACAGGGGGCGCTGGATTTTTGGGCTCTCACCTTGTTGACCTTTTGATTTCTAAGGGGCATCGGGTGATAGCGATGGATAATCTGATAACCGGCTCAATAGAAAACATTGCGCATTTAGCCGGAAACGAAAATTTCAGATTTATAAAGCAGGATGTGACGGAATTTATATTTATTGACGAGCCTGTAGATTATGTGTGGCATTTTGCCTCTCCTGCCAGTCCAGTGGATTATCTTGAACTGCCGATCCAGACGTTAAAAGTCGGTTCGCTTGGAACACACAAGGCGCTTGGGCTTGCCCGGTATAAAGGGGCGCGGTTTTTGCTGGCTTCAACCTCTGAAGTCTATGGCGATCCGCTGGTTCATCCACAGCGGGAGGATTATTGGGGGAATGTCAATCCGATCGGTTTACGCGGCTGCTACGATGAAGCAAAGCGGTTTGCCGAGGCGATGACAATGGCATATCACCGTGAACATAGACTTCAGACCCGAATAGCTCGGATTTTTAACACCTACGGACCAAGGATGCGGATGAACGATGGCAGGGTAGTTCCTTCTTTTATATCGCAAGCGTTGAGAAATAAACCTATAACGATTCACGGAGACGGTAGCCAGACGCGCAGTTTTTGTTATGTGTCAGACCTGATTGAAGGCATTTATCGGCTTATGATGAGCGATGAAACGTTGCCTGTAAACATTGGAAATCCGTGTGAAATTACCGTGCTGGATTTTGCCAGAGAAATAATCCGACTCACAGGCTCGCGCAGCAAAATTGTGTTTAAACCACCGTTTCCTGACGACCCTAAACAGCGAAGACCGGATATTTCAAAAGCGAAACGGATATTAAAATGGGAACCAAAAGTGCCGCTTTATGAAGGTCTGGCAAAAACTATTGATTTTTTTAAGCAACGTATGTAATCTCCTGAACCAATTTTTGCGTCTTTTTTTATTAGATGCAAAAAATTTGGCTTTAAGCGGAATGAAAATTGCTATAAATTAGCCTATAGGCAACTTTATAAAATTTTTTTATTGTTATTTTTGAGCGGTTAATTTAGTTATTTTTGATTACCGAGAAGAGAGCAGGTAACGATTGTGGAGTAATATTAGTTAATTTAATTGGCGAGTCGGATGTTTAAGTCTAAATCATTTTTGACGATGGATTGTGGCGCGAACACGCTGAAAGTGGCTGAATTTGAGCCAAATGAATCTGGCGGTTTGCGTCTAAAGAAGTATGCGCTTAAATCTCTCGGGATGGAAGGGAGTTTTGACGCCTCGCGCAACAAGGCTTTTTCAAGCGCGTTACAGGAGATATTTTCTAGCAAACAGTTTTCCAGCAAGAAAGTCAACGTTTGCGCGCCGGGATTTAATGTGTTTTCCAAATTCGTCAAATTGCCCCCGGTTGATTCTACAAAAATAACGCAGATTGTGCAATTTGAGGCGCAGCAGAATGTGCCGTTTCCGCTTGAAGAGGTGGCGTGGGACTACCAGATTGTAGGAACGTCGCCCGGCGGTGAATTTGAGGTATTGCTCGTTGCGATAAAGTCTGAGGTTGTTGAGTCTCTGTTTCAATCTATTGAAGTGGTGGGGTTGGTGCCTCAGATAGTGGATGTGTCGGCAGCGGCGTTAAGCAATGCCTTCAGGTTTAATTATCAGGAGCTTGACGGCTGCACGATGTTGCTTGACATCGGGGCAAAGACCAGCAACTTGATGTTTTTTGAAAAGGATAAGTTTTTTGCGCGAAGCATAAACATAGGGACTAACCTGATAACCCAGGAATTTGCAAACGAATCGCGGGTCCCGCTTGCGACGGCGGAGCAGATAAAGATAGAGAAAGGTTTTGTAAGTCTCGGCGGCGCTTATGAAGAGCCAGAAGACCCGCAGGCAGCTGCCATTTCAAAAATAGCACGTCAGGTGATGACGCGGCTGCATATTCAGGTTAATCAGACGATACAATTTTATAGGCAGCAGCAGGGAGGTAGCATGCCGATGAGGTTGTTTTTATCTGGCGGTGGTTCTTCTATGCCATTTACGGCACAGTTTTTTGCCGAAAAATTAAACCTGCCGGTGGAGTATTTCAACCCGTTCAAGAATATTGAAATTGACCCATCGGTGAACCTTGAGGACCTGGCGAAGGTAGCCCATACATTTGGTGAGGTTGTGGGGTGCGCGTTGAGAAACCTCGCGCATTGTCCTATTGAAGTTAACTTATTGCCGCCCAGTTATTTACGGAGGCAGGAGTTCAACCAGAAAAAGCCCTATATTGTTGCGGCGCTTTACAGTTTGGTTCTTGGAGCGTTCAGTTTTCTCTATGTGGAGGGCAAGATTCTTGATGTTAAGAGAGCGGAGTATGAACTTCTTGATTCAAGATTTATACCACTTGAAAACAATCGCCAGCGGCTTGATAAGCAAATAAAGGAGCTTGAAGATTTGCACCAGAGGGCGCTTCTTGCGAAGTCGGTTGTTGAGGGGAAGAATTTCTGGCAGAAATTGTTACCGGATTTACGGACGGCTTTGATGGATACGGAAAGCGAAGGGAAGAATCTGTTCAAAACCGAGACCGGGATCTGGATAGAAAAGATGTTTACCGAAATGCCACCTCCCCCCCAACAAGCCTCTTCCGGGGATACCTCTTCTTCACCGCCACCAACGGGGGGCGCGCCGCCACCTATAGCCACGACTCGGCGTGGCTTGAGCCTGACCAATATGCCGGCGATAACAAATATAATAATCACGGTTCGCGGTGTTGATATGACCAAGTATGATCCGTCTGGAAATGCCAAGATGGCATATACTTTATTATCAAAACTTCATTCAATGACCGGTTATTTTGACACTAACGGAACGGTATTCAGAGGGACGTTGTATACCGATACGAACTCATTTATGACCGAGATTAATTTAAGGCTGAAAAATCCGCTACTGTTATAGATAATATGCTATGGGTTAAGAGAAATTTGTTATTTGTGATTGCGTGCGTTATCGGGGTGCTCCTTATCGGGGTGGCTATTTTCATTTATTTCCAGAAGCGTTCTGAGGAAGCCGATGTAAGTTTGATGCTTGAAGAGCGCACGACACGGCTAAAAGAGTTATATGAATTGCCTGTTTTTCCGAGCGCCGAGAACCTCCGCGGGATTGAAGAAGACCAGAGAAAATTGGTTGGTTTTATTGAACAGTGCAAAAAATATTTTGCGCCTGTTCCACCTATAGACGTCCCTAACGCTCAATCATTAAGGACCGCGCTTGATACAAATATTTATAAGTTCCATCAGGAAGCCAAAAACTCCGGGGTTACAATTGCTATTAATAATTATGCATTTAGTTTTGATGAATTGATTAAACGGATTGATTATACTCCGTTTAGCATTCGTCCGCTTGCGCAACAGCTTTCCGAGATAGATAAAATGCTTGAGATTCTTTATGCTGCCAAGATAAACAGGCTTGAACTTATTCAAAGAGCCCGCGTTTGTATTGAAGATATGCAGCCAAACATTTCAGCAACGCATTACATAGCTGAGCCACCGATAACCAATTCTGTGATGAGTGTGCGTCCGTATAGGTTAATATTCAGTTGTTTTAGCAGTGAATTGGCAAATGTGCTTGAAGGGTTTATGCGGTCTCCGTATGGATTTGTAATAAAGGCGATAGATGTGGAACCGACTGTTCCCGGGGCTGCTCCGGGTATTCCTGGCATTACACCGCCTGGTCAACAACCGCCTCCGGGATTTACGCCTATGCCTCAGCCGGGTTTTGTTCCGCAGCCGGGACAGCCTGGTTTTCCGCGTGGTATACCCGGATTTCCAAGAGGTGGTCGCCAGCCGGGTGGAAACCTGCCACGGCGCGGATTTAATCCAAATCAGCCGCCATCTTATGCCGCGCCTGCGCCTGCCGCCTATGGCGCTACAATGGCAAGGACAAATAAACCGGGTGTGATAACTTTGTTTAACGAGAGACCCTTCAGAGTGAGTATGCTGGTATATGTTGTCAATTTTAGATAGGGTGCTAAAATCGGGAGTGTGCCAACGATGGAATTTTTGAAGAAGCATTACGAGAAAGTTATATTGAGCATGATTCTTGCGCTGCTTGCGGTAGCGCTTGCTTTTTTGCCAGGAAGAATAGAAGCCGAGAGAAACAAGTTGCAGGAAAACCGCGATAGTCTGGCGAAAGCGGCAAAGAAATACGCGCAGATAAACGTGGCAGAGTTTATGGCTGCTCTGGCTAATGTAACAAATTATCCAACCATAAAATTATCCGGCGGGCATAATCTGTTTACGCCGGTATTGTGGTTGATTGACGCCAATGGGCAGATTGTGAAGGTTGTATCTGAAAAGCAGGTTGGAGCCGAGGCGTTAAAAGTGACCAAGATTACACCGCTTTATTATATAATCAGTCTTGAACGGGTTTCGGGCAATTCTTATATGGTTGGCATTACAGACGAGTCCGCGATGAGACCTGCCGATAGAAAGATGAAGACGCGCTACGTATCTATGACCAGTCCGAAGACAGAGTTTTTCAGGCTTGTGAATGTTAAGGGTGATGCGGCAAATCCTGATGCACTTGTGCTTGAATTGGTCGGAGAGGAGAAAAAAATAGTGGAAATTTCAAAAGACAAACCTTATAAGGAAGTCCGCACTTATGTGGCTGATATGCGGTATGACATTGAAAACGCTGTTTTTACCAACAAACGAGTAAATGAGGTGATATCGTTCGGTGGCGACGATTATACTATTGAGGACATTCGTCCCAGTGAAATAGTGTTGGTTTCAAAATCGTCTACCCGGCGGTTTATCATTAAATATGCAGAGCAACAATAATGCGGAGCAACAATAATTTATGTTTGTAAAAAAGATTATGATAAAGCGGAAATTGATAAGAGCGATGTTGTTATGTTTTGCGGGTTGTCTGGTCTTCGCCGGCGCAACTCCACAAATTTATTGCCAGACACCGCAAGATATTGCAGCCGAAGAGGCTGTGCGCAGACAGGAACAGGCAATTTTATTGAGAAAAAAACTTGCCGACGCGCAAGCCGCCTACAAGAAAGGCGAGATTGAAAAGGCAATACAGTTGTATGAGGATGCCTATGCGATTTTGCCGAAGGTAGGTGCAGGCGTTGAGGCAGAGGCGCAGCAGGTAATCTCCGGACTTGTCGGGGCGCGCCTTGCAATCGCTGAACAATATCAAAAGGCAGGCAAATATTATGAAGCCGATGCCCATTTGACAAGGGCGTTGAAGGTGAATCCGAACGACCCGGCAGCGATTGAAGCAAAGAAGAAAAACGACAAATTGATCGCCGAGACAAAGCGAATAACTCCAAGCAGGGAGGTGATAGAAAAGACAATACCTGAGATTGAAAAACAGCGCGATAAGGTTGCTGTGCTTGTGCAGGATGGCAGACTTTTATATGAGATTGGCAGACTTGACGAAGCGGAGGCAAAATTAAAG
>JBAMMJ010000267.1:0-8661 GCA_039793825.1 Verrucomicrobiota bacterium
CACCTTCGGGGTCGGTTCAGCCAATTACTAAATAATTTTGAAAAATCTTATTTCATTCAAAAGTGCCTATTTTCGTGAAATGCTAATGATTTAGGCTTTATTGAATCCAGAACATATTGATTGACATAAACACTCTGTTAGGCAAAGTATTTGTTATGGAAGATAACTGGGCAGCCGAACACCTTCAAATAATCCGCACTCTGATGGAGCGGGTGGCTCTTTATCGCAGAGCCCTGTCACCGGTAATGTTCTTAACTGGAATTTTCGGAATTGTATTTGCCACCGGCGGCGTAATTTTAAAACTGTTAACACCGATTGGATTCGTAACCTGGTGGTCAGCCGCTGGCGTGTTGACTTTCGCAGCCGTTCTTTTAATCACAAGAAAACAGGCGCTAAAAGACAAAGAACCGTTCTGGTCAGGACCGACGCGTCGGGTTGTTAATTCGCTCCTCCCTCCACTCTTCGCAGGGCTCGCCCTTGGACTGGCGGTGGCTATGGATGAAAGCCTAATTAATCCGCTGGCGCTTTCCTCCCTCTGGGTAATCCTCTACGGAATAGCGCTCTATTCGGCAAGTTTCTTTATGCAAAGAGGAATGAAGTTGTTTGGTTTTCTCTTTGTTCTTGCAGGCGCGGTTATGCTCCTTATCACCGGCGCGCGCATCGCTAAACCCGATTATTTGACATCTCACTATATTATGGGACTATTTTTTGGTCTTGCGCATCTATCCTATGGACTCTATTTAAGATTTACTGAGAAGTCATTGCCACAAGCAGAATCGTTGCAGGAAAAGTGAACGCTGATAAATTCAACCAGCTTGACAGAGTGATTCACGAAAAAGGGCGACTTGCCATTATGTCCCTGCTCGCTGCAACGCCTCAAATGTCATTTACTGAACTGCGCAATATCCTTAATATGACAGATGGAAATCTGACTTCGCATTTAAAAACTTTGCAATACGAAGGATATGTAGCATTTACCAAAAGTTATGAAAACAGCCGATCTCTCACCACTTATTCCTTAACGGAAAAGGGACGAAAGGCATTTGAGAATTATCTGGAAATTCTGGAACAGATATTGAAGGAGACGCGGAAGAAATAAAAATAAATTAATTTGAACATTGAAATTGGAACCGATGTCATATACTTTGTATTACAAAGTTATGAGAATTTTACGCGCTAATCATCTCGGAATGTGTTTCGGCGTCAAAAACGCCATCAACCTCGCCAACAAAGTCTCTAATGAAACAAAACTAACCATCCTCGGTGAACTCGTGCATAATAATTACGTCCTTGATTCTTTAAAAAAGAAAGGTGTAGATTTCGCCAATACCCGCGACGAAATAAAAAACCATACTGTAATGATAACAGCTCACGGCATCTCCGACCGGGCGATTTCCGCTCTAAGGGCATCGGGCTTTGCCGTAATAGAAGCTACCTGTCCCCTCGTGAAATATGTTCATAAGACAGTTAAGCAACTTGTCAATAATGGGTATCATCCTGTTGTGGTAGGACGCAAAGACCATACTGAAGTTCGGGGAATCGTTGGCGACCTTGAAGAATACGATGTTATACTAACACCAGATGATATTCCTGGATTGAAAGAACGGAAAAAATTCGGCGTCGTGTCTCAAACAACCCAACCAATCGCCCTTGTCAATGAACTTGTCAATCTGCTGAAAAAACGTTTCCCAAACTCGGAGGTCTGTTTTATTGACACTGTTTGCGCCCCGACAAAACTTCGCCAGACCTCCGCTATCAACCTTGCCTTGCAATCAGATGTGGTCATCGTAATCGGCGGCCGCAAAAGCAACAACACAATGCAACTGGTCCGCACCTGCTCCAGATATTGTCAGCGCGTCTACCACGTGGAAAACGCCGACGAACTCCTCCCGGAGTGGTTTTTCAACGCCCAAACAGTCGGTATCACCGCAGGCACATCCACGCCGGATGACTTAATAGATTCTGTGGAAGAGAAAATTCTATCTCTTGTGAAAGCTCTTGAGCCACTTCACAAACCGGTCGCCGCCGGGGTATAGGACGAAAATATTTATGCCGCCTTTGAAAGGATTTTTATCAAAGTCTGTTGGATGAGCCGTTTTTTATCCTGTTGTGTTGTCACCAGGTCCTGATTGCACTTTAAAAGCAGCAACATTGCGTTAACAAGTTCTTTATGCGTGAAGTTTTTTGATTCCTCACAGGCTTTATATAATACGAATGGATGAATTTTAACATTTGAAATAGTTTTAAGACTTGAAGATTCCAGAGCAGATTTAAAAACAGGATATTTGAGGTCTGGATTTATAAGCCGTTCCTGAACGAGTTCTTTTGCCACAAGCAACGCCCTCACCTTTGATATAATTCCATATAATATACCAATCTCGCTTTTTTCTTTGTCAAACTGCATACTCCAGAACTCTTCATCAAGATGCTTTAGAACCGATGGCAGGTCTCGTCTCCCGAGCGCGTCCGCCACGGCAAATGCCCGCGCAAGTACGTTATTTGAACAAATTGCGTTGACATCGTCCAATGTGATTTGCGCACGGTCAGCAGTATAAATTATCAATTTTTCAGCCTCAGAGTTAAGTATCGCAAGGTCTGGACCAATTCTATTTACAAGCTCGGTCAAAACCTCCTGGCTGACCTTCTTGTTGTTTTGTTCAAAAATCTGGTCCACATAATCAATTGCCTTTCGCTCCCAATCCGGGTCTTGAAGAGATAACGCCTCATAATTTTCAATCTTACCCTTCTCGGAGATCACCTTATAGATTGCCCGCCGTTTATCAACATCCCGCGCGCTGATAAGAAGCCGCACATCCTGCCATCGGGTCTGTTTTATTGTCTGCGCAAGATTATCAATCCTGTCGCGGAGTTTTTCCCCGCTCACCTGTGAATTGTTTGCAAAAAAATTGCAATCTTTCAGCCAGATAACCCGCAAACTTCCAAAAAATGGCGGCGTGTTAAGCGATTCAATAAGCCTTGAAATTGCTTTTTGAGCGGCATCCTGATTTTCTACATTCCCTTCAATAACCTCGCAATCAACGCTATTTGATCTTTCAGACCATTGGTTGAATATCGTCCGCGCGCGATTTTTTACAAGAAAATCGTCCGAACCATAGACCAACACCAACCCGGGAAAATCGTTTTTGCCTTCACTCATAATCCTGCGTAGAAATATCATTATCCTTGAGAAAACTGCTCATATCTTCAACCTGCTCAAAAAGCGAGGTCGTCACATATATTGGGCATTTTAGACTTACAGCAAGGGCAATACAATCGCTCGGTCGGGCATCTACTTCTAATATTTTTGTGCCGAGCTCGTTTTGTTCCTTTAAAACCAGGCGGGCAAAATAGGTTGAATTTTTCAATTCTGTTATCACCACATGCATTACCGAGATGCCAAAACCTTTGAAGATGTTCAACATCAGGTCGTGTGTCAATGGACGTTCCTTTGGCGTATTGTTTAAAAACATCCCGATCACAATTCCCATCGTATGGTCAACGTGAATAACAAAAGCCTTCTTATCATTGCCAACAAACACCACAGCCCCCTCCGCTGTCGGGACTAACGCTCTGACCTTAACCGGTACAACATCCTTCCTCATATACATTCTCGCCGTTATCGCTTTAACTCATCTTTACCTAAATATAGAACTATTCCGCCGCCTGATAAACATATTTTTAACAGATATTATTTTGTCCCTGAATTGTTGAATCCCGTTTAAATTTTGGACTGGAGCAAATTTCGTGTTAGATTAATATTGTCCTTGTTTGTTTCGTATAAAAGAACCTGAACGGAATTAAAAATGAAGGCTAAAAAGAAATCTTCTATGAAGAAAAAGACTGTCAAATCTGCGGCAAAAGCCATAGTAAAAAGGGTATCAAAGGCGATTGGAAAAAAAGCAGCTGCAAGCTCAGGGGCAACAAAATCAAAAAGGAAAAAGACTGAATCAACACAGAAGTTAAAAAAATTGGAAATTCCCCCAATTTTGTTTGAGGGCGATACACCTGCTGTTTCAACACCGCAGGGTGCGGGTTTAAAATACGCGCTCGGACCTGAGCCAGTAAAGAACCACATTCCCAAAGAAGAATCTTATGAACTACCGGAATCTTATGGCACCGGCAAATTGTTCCTTACCGCGCGCGACCCATTCTGGATTTATGCCGCCTGGGACTTTTCAACAGCAAAGATCAAGCAATACAACAAACTCTCTTCGCGCGGAAGAATGACGTTGCAAGTTTACTTAAATGAGGTCTCAGGAAAACCACAATCTGAAATTGACGTCTACCCTAACTCGCGGGATTGGTTCATACGGGTTTATGTTCCGGGACAAACCTATATCGTCGCGCTTGGATATTACGATAAAAACGGGGTTTTCAATCAGGTGACAGTTTCAGAACCAGTCCGAACGCCGAACCTTATTGTCCCGCAACCGCAAGCCCTCTTTGAACTTAAACCGGAGCAAGCCGCGGAACAACTTCAACAACCGATACCAGCCGGGCAGATGTCAGAACCATCAAGACTTTTTGCCGCCCAGGCAGAAACACAACCGGCTAAAAAAACAGGCACAGACCTGCCAATTACTTCTGAAGAACAAAGAGAATTGTTCAGTCTTGTTTATACCGGCGTCCAGCGAGGTTCAGTAGAACTTGTCAAAGCAGAAAAGGGCAAGCCTGAAGTGGCGAGATTTGTCGCTGCCCCAACTGGACAACCCATTCAACCATCTCAGCTTCAAATCGGTATATCAAGCCCCAGAGGCGAAGCGAAAGCAGAACGTAAATTCTGGTTTAACATACAGGCGGAATTAATTGTATACGGAGCAACAGAGCCAGACGCCGTGGTCACAGTAGCCAATGAACAAATCAAACTTCGTCCTGATGGCACTTTCACGCTGCGGTTCGCCCTGCCCGATGGTTTTTACAAGCTTTCTGCATCCGCCGTATCAAAATCCGCAGACCAACGACGTAGCGTCAACCTTGAGTTCAGCAGAAGAACCACCAATGTGGAAGGAGAAGTGGGCGAATGCCAGCCTGATAAACCGTTACCTCCTCCCCGTTAAAATATTAGAATTTTTCAAAAAATTAATTCGTCATTATTCATTATCAACATTTAGTTTGGAGTGATGGAGAAATGGAAGGCTATTTAATGCTAATTTTGCACGCTCATCTGCCATTTGTGCGGCATCCAGAATACGAGCGGTTTCTTGAAGAAAACTGGCTATTTGAAGCCATAACCGAGTGTTATGTTCCGCTGCTGCAAATAATGGAGGGATGGAGTTCGTTAAAAATGGAATGGCGGATGACAATGACCCTCTCGCCAACCCTTTGCGCAATGTTCCAGGACCAATTGCTTATCCAACGCTACCGAAAGTATCTTGATAGCCTGATTGAACTGTCCCAGAAAGAAATTCATAGGACAATGCTTGAGCCCGATTTTAATAAACTCGCGCGTTTTTATTACACAAGATTCCTGCAAATTCGCAACTCATACGAGTCCTACAATTGCGATTTAGTCAGGGCTTTTGCCTCCTTCCAGAAATCCGGTAACCTGCAAATTATCACTACCGCCGCCACCCACGCTTTGCTACCGCTTCTGGCAAAAAGCCCCCAGAGCATCCGCGCCCAGATAATGGTCGCCCGCGACGATTATATAAGATGTTTCGGCATAGAACCCACAGGCTTCTGGCTCCCAGAATGCGCCTATTCCCCCGAGATTGAACCAATATTGAAAGAAGCCGGTTTTAAATGGTTCGTTGTTGATACTCACGGATTGATGAACGCAAATCCACCGCCCAAATACGCCGTTTTCGCCCCTGCCTATACGCCAGAGGGACTGGTCGTCTTTGGACGGGACTCAACCTCCGCACATCAAGTCTGGAGCAGAGATTGCGGATACCCCGGCGACCCGCGCTACCGAGACTTTTACCGCGACATCGGCTACGACCTTGAATACGACTACATAAAACCCTATTTGCCCGGCGACGGTTTGAGAAGTTTTACCGGGATCAAATATTATAGAATAACCGGCAAAACAGATAATAAACTGCCTTACAACAGAGACGCAGCAATCGCTGCAGCCTCCGACCATAGCCGACACTTCTATGAATCGCGGATTGAACAGATTAACAAAGTCGCCCAAATCATTAAACGTCAGCCTGTGATAGTCTGTCCATACGATGCAGAACTTTTTGGACACTGGTGGTATGAAGGTCCAGAGTTTTTAAACTATCTAATGAGGTATATTTGCTTTGAACGGCGGAACTGCAGATTGACAACCCCGGATGAATACCTTGCCGACCACAGAGAACATCAGACCGTGGCTCCCTGCCCCTCCTCATGGGGCGAAGAGGGACATTTCAAACTCTGGATAAACCAATCAAACGCCTGGATTTTGCCACACCTAAATGTCGCTCAAATCAGAATGAAGAGACTCGCTGAACAATTTACAAACCCGCCTCCGCTCGTTGACAGGGCATTGAAACAAGCCGCTCGCGAACTTCTGCTCGCCCAGGCAAGCGATTGGCCATTTATAATTTATACAAAAACAAGCCCCGGTTACGCCCGCAAGCGCGTTACAGACCATATCGTCAGATTCACAAAGTTGTTTGAACAAATCCAGAACGAGAATATTGACGAGCAATACCTTGAACGTTTAGAAAAAACCGACACCGTTTTCCCATTGATCAAATGGCAATACTGGCGATAAAAAACAAACTGTATAACTGCCGGTAACCAGGCATTACTTCAATTTATAGGATTTGCAGGTCATAATTATTTATTTTATTATCTATTAAATCTTTTATTATATTACTGTTGCTGATAAATTGTTCGGCGTTTGTTTTTAATTCTGCCAGACGAACAATATGGAATTAAAAGAGATAATAGAAGCGCTTTTGTTTAATGCGCAAAAGGCTTTGACAGCAGAGGAAATCCGAAATGTCATAATTGAGACTGCTAAAAATACGGAGGACTCTGAAGCAAAGTCTTTCAGCCGCGTTCCTATTGAGAACGTAAAAACGGCTCTTGAACAAATAGAGCGCGAGATAAATTCGGCTGGACGCGCTTTTCGTTTGTTGTGCATAGCAGGGGCTTATCAATTTGCCAGTCGCCCTGAATTTTCACCCTGGTTAAGGACGCTTTACGGGCAACGGCAAAGGCCGCCGCGTTTAAGCCAACCGGCGCTTGAAACCCTTGCAATAATTGCTTATCGCCAGCCTGTAACGCGCGCAGAAGTGGAGCAGATTCGTGGAGTTTCAGTAGACGGCGTTATTCAGACATTGCTTGAACGCGGTTTAATTGAACAGAGTGGACGGGCGGAAATTCCCGGTCGCCCGGCGCTTTATTCCACCACCCAACTTTTCCTTGAATATTTCGGGCTAAAAAGCCTTGACGACCTGCCGGCGGCAGATGAATTAAGAAAGCCACAGATTCAGAAACCACAAACCCTGCTTACCGTTGATAATGCGGCGCAAACCGCCGCTGGTGGCGAAAATAATTTTCCCAATAACAATCAAACTCAACCAGATCCCAGCCCGGAAAAGACCCCTGAGAATGCGCCACCCGCGGCAGAATCTGAACAAAAAGGCGCAAATGCCGCAGGTAATTCCAGGGGGCAGGAGACAATTCAGGAATCCAATGTATCTCAAACCAACTCAACCGAATCGGATAAAAACCAATGAGCATTATTGAACATAGAAAGGCGATTGACTCAATTGACGAACAGATCGTCCATCTCTTGAACGAGCGCACCCGCCACGTGATGGAGATAGGCGCCATCAAACTCAAATCCGGCGAAGAAATCTACGCCCCTCATCGCGAACGCCATATATTAAATCGCATCTGCAAACTTAATAAAGGACCGCTGACCAATGAGTCGCTTATGGCGATTTACCGCGAGATTATGTCCAGCGCTCTTGCTCTGGAAAAGACGCTGACAATCGCATACCTCGGACCAGAAGCAACTTTCACTCATCAGGCGGCTATAAGAAAATTTGGTTCAAGTTTGAAATATGTTTCAAGAAAGACAATAGCCGATGTGTTTAACGATGTAAGTCGTGGTAGAGCCGATTACGGTGTTGTTCCGGTTGAAAATTCAACCGAAGGCGTGGTCACACACACCCTTGATATGTTCATAGACAGCGACCTTAAAATCGTTGCCCAAATCGTTTTGCCAATCCAGCATTGCCTTGTGGCTAAATGCAAAAAAAATCAGATTAAACGGCTTTACACACATCCACAGGCGCTTGGCCAATGCCGTCTATGGATTCAAAACAATTTGCCGATGGTTGAAATCGTGGATTCTTCCTCCACCACCCGCGCGGCTGAACTGGCAGCTTCAGAACCTTATGCCGCCGCAATCGCTAGCATCCTCGCTGCCGAACGTTATAAATTAAATATACTCGCCATTGATATTCAGGATAATGCCGAAAATGCCACCCGATTCCTCGTCCTTGGTCGTCAATGCCCTGAACCCACCGGAAACGACCGAACAAGCCTCCTATTCAGCATCCCCGACCGCGTAGGCGCTCTTTATCAAGCTTTAGCAGCCTTCAAAAAATATAAAATTAATATGACAAAAATTGAGTCCCGCCCGAGCAAACGAAAGGCTTGGGAATATTACTTCTTCGTAGATTGCGACGGTCATATTAAAGATAAAAACGTCGC
>JBAMMJ010000267.1:8671-11887 GCA_039793825.1 Verrucomicrobiota bacterium
CAATCGCGGAGCTTCAAAAACATTGCAACTTCGTCAAAATCCTCGGCTCATATCCAAACTCAGATTAAGTCCGCGCTCTATTATGAATCACATCTCAAACGCAAGAAAAGTCTTTGACATTGAAATTCAAGCGCTCAAATCGGTCAAAACCCGATTGGACAATTCCTTTGAACAGGCAGTAGATCTGTTTCTGGATTGCGTCAGAAACAGAGGGAAAATAGTTGTAACAGGCGTAGGAAAATCAGGATTGATAGGTCGAAAAATCGCCGCCACCCTCGCAAGCACCGGCGCCACAAGTGTTGTGCTGGACGCTGTTGACGCCTTGCACGGAGATATAGGCATTATTTGCGACGGCGATGTAGTCCTTGTTTTAAGTTATTCCGGCGAAACCGAAGAAATCAAATCGTTGCTCCCGGTATTGAAAAGGTTCAAGGTTAAGCTTGTCTCAATGACAGGCTCCAACAAATCTACACTCGCTAAATATAGCGATGTGGTTATGAACGTTAAAATACAACGCGAAGCCTGCCCGTTCAATCTCGTCCCAACATCAAGCACAACCGTAATGCTTGTTCTGGGCGACGCGCTGGCTATTGCGCTTTTGAAGGCGCGCGGTCTCAAGAAAGAAGATTATGCCCGCTTTCATCCTGCTGGTGCAATCGGTAAAACCCTTCTTCTAAAAGCCTCTGATATTATGCGCACCGGCGAAAGAAACCCGGTCGCCAGCTGCGATATTACCGTAAAAGAAGGACTCCTTATTATGACCGGCGCTAAGGCAGGCTGCCTGAGCCTCGTCAATTCAAAAGGTAAACTCGTCGGCGTCTTTACAGACGGCGACTTCAGACGCCACATCGCTCAGGATGAAACTGTGCTTGCCAAAAAACTAAAAGAAGTAATGACTCCAAACCCAATCTGTATCAGAGACGACGCCCTTGCCGCAGAAGCCGTCAAAATTTTTAACGAGAAGAATATTGATGACCTGATTGTTGTAAATTCAAAACGCGAACCCGTCGGCATTATTGATTCTCAAGACTTGCCTAAACTTAAATTAATGTAATAATTGGAAAATTATGGAAAAACTTTTAACAGTTATATCCGCAGCAACAGTTTTAATAATGGCTACCACATCATACGGACAACAAACTACAGCAAACCAACGGCATCAGTTTTCTACCAAAATAGAGAAAAGTGTTAGCCTGGGCTATCTTTTATATTTGCCAGAAGATTATAACGTTGACAATAAACAATTCCCACTTCTTGTCTTTCTTCATGGCGCCGGAGAACGCGGTAACAACCTTGACCTCGTGGAGGTTCACGGACCGCCAAAACTTGTCAAACAAAACAAAAAATTCCCTTTCATCATCGTATCTCCGCAATGTCCGGCTAATGAGCGTTGGAATGACGATGCCGTAATGGCGCTAATTGACCATATCATTAAAAATTACCGGGTTGACTCCAGACGAGTCTATCTCACCGGGCTAAGTATGGGTGGTTATGGGACCTGGTCGCTTGCCGCAAAATATCCAGAACGTTTTGCCGCGGTTGCGCCGATTTGCGGCGGCGGCAACACAATAGCTATCCTGCTTAGTTCACCACAGAAAAGAGAGGCTATTAAAACGCTCGGAATATGGGCGTTCCACGGCGCAAAAGACCCGGTTGTTCCGCTCGCTGAATCCGAAAGAATGGTAGCGGCATTTAAACGTGCAGGTTGCCAGGAGGTGAAATTGACGGTTTACCCCGAAGCCCAACACGATTCCTGGACCGAAACCTACAACAACAACGAACTCTATGACTGGTTCTTAAAACACACCAGATAACCGATACAAACCCAACCTTCAGCAATGTTATAAATAATCTCATTCGCTAATCCGAACAGGTATAATTTTAATTGCTCTGCGTTTGGGCGTTTAGATTAATAAACCACCTTTCATAAAAACCGACCATAACCGCTGTTCTTCATCCACCATTTTCAACTAGCTTTTAGGATCCCTTTGAAGCTTTCTTCGGGAACATATTCTATGTCATTATTAAAATATTAAATATTTAAATCCCACATATAAACCCAATTCCTGGGTTTTCCTGATCGGCTTGGTAGAATTCAGTCGGATACCTGATTAATAAAATTGACTAATTCACAATTAAATAATATATAATTTTAGTATGCACCTCTTGATTGTGGAAGATGAAATTAAAACTGCCAATTATCTTAGCAAAGGACTCAAAGAAAACGGCTTTAGTGTGGATGTCGCAAAATCTGGAAACGACGGCCTTTTTCTAGCGATGACCAACGAATATGACTTGATTGTTTTAGACATAATGCTGCCAGAATGCGATGGTTAGTCAATCCTTACCGCAATTCGGAAGGCTGGAAAACAAACCCCGGTCCTGTGTTTAACTGCAAGAGACTCAGTTGACGACAGGGTTAAAGGGCTCGAACTTGGCGCTGACGATTATTTAGTGAAACCATTCGCATATTCCGAATTCCTTGCGCGCGTACATTGCTTATTAAGACGAAGTAAGCCGATCCAAACCGAAAAAATCCAGGTAGCGGACCTGGAGATTGATTTAGCAAAACATAAAGCAACAAGGGGTGGACAAAAACTTGATTTAACAAAAAAGGAATTCCTGCTACTCTCGCTTCTTGCAAGACGCAAAGGCTAAGTTTTACCAAGAACTTTTATCGCCGAACAGGTCTGGGATATGAATTTTGACAGTCAAACAAACGTCGTTGATGTTGCCATTCGCAGATTGCGTCGGAAAGTAGACGACCCATTCCCACAAAAACTAATACACACTATACGCGGCATTGGCTATGTCCTTGAAGAACAGTAAAAATTGTAATTCCGAAACAAACCAGAAAAAGCAGAAAAAAACCTTGTCAATAACAAGTCGCTTCACTTTTCTTTATGTGATTTCTGTTTTAATTCTCCTGGTTTTTGCAGCCGGATTTCTTTATTGGACACTCAAACAAAATCTTGAACTCTCACGCAGAGGATTATTAAAAACCAAAGTAGAAATTATACGTAAACTATTATATGACCAACCTCAAAGTTATCAAGCCCTCGTAAACGAAATTGAACACGAAGCGGATTCAAGCTACCCGATTAAATACTACATCCGAATTATTGATGCAGAAGGAAAGATTTTGACACAAACGCCTGAGTTCGGAAAAATCGTTCCTGTAACAATGTTCCCTGAGCCTGCAACAGACGATAATCT
>JBAMMJ010000267.1:11897-15095 GCA_039793825.1 Verrucomicrobiota bacterium
CTAATATTCAATAACATCAACCGCACGGTATTTAATACGCAATCCTTTCTTCTACTTTCGGGTTATGCCTCAACAAGACAGACCACAAAACATTATGTATTCCAGATAGCAGCCGATGTAACAAATGGTGATTCAATTTTATCAGATTATTCTCGTAAACTTACATTTATATTAATTTTCGGCTTAATCGCATCAACCTTTGTCGGCTGGTGGCTCGCCAGAAAAGGAGTGCAACCACTAATTGACATCACAAAAAATGTGCGTCACATAACTGCCAATAATCTAAACCAGAGAATTATAGTCTCAAGATGGCCCTCCGAGCTTACTGAAATGGCAGCTGCTTTCAATTCTATGTTAGATAGACTACAAGATTCATTCACCCGGCTCTCCCAGTTCTCCTCTGACATCGCGCACGAATTAAGAACACCGATAAATAATTTGCGAGGCGAAACCGAGGTTGCCCTTTCACGTTGCAGAACGCCAGAAGAATACCAGAAAGTGTTGTATTCATGCCTGGACGAGTATCAACGAATTTCAAGGATGATTGAAAGCCTGCTGTTCCTCGCCCGCGCAGATAACCCAAACTCGGTCATTTATAGAACCTCTTTTGACGCCCGTGATGAAATTCAATCTGTATGCGATTTTTACGAGGCAGTCGCCGCAGAACAAAATATCAACATAAACATCTACGGAAATTCACAAATATATGCCGACCAGGAACTATTCCGCAGGGTAATTAATAACCTTTTAGATAATGCCCTTCGCCATACCCCGGAAGGAGGAAAAATTGACTTCTTTATCTCCAATATCAACAACACTGAAGTGGAAATTAAAATCTGCGACACCGGCGAGGGAATTCACCCTAAAGACCTTCCCAGAATTTTTGAACGTTTTTATAGAACTGACAGCTCGCGGCTGAGCGGCAAAACAGGAGCAGGACTCGGTTTGGCAATCGTTAAATCTATTATGAATTTGCATAAAGGTTCCGTAAATATTGAAAGTCAACCCGGAAAAGGAACAACTGTAATCCTCAAATTCCCCTCTGCCCAGAGCGGCAATATTGAGACCTCAACCCAAATAAGACAAAGAAGTGCAATTATTACAAAAATGTAATCTTTTTGTAATAATTTTGTCATATCATCCATGTTACCATCTTCTAAAAATAAAAACGGTGCGGTTTTATGCTTTCTGGTTTTAGCATAAATTCCGCCCCCAAAATAATAAATTCAAGATATGCGGCTTATGACAAAAAATATTATTACAAGAGGTGAATTATCATATACCCTTATAATCGGAGCCTTTGCAATATCAATTTCCTCATTATCGGCTGCCACTTATGTCGGGAGCGACTTCTGTAGATTTTGTCACCCGGCTCAATATGACCAGGTGACAAATTCTATTCATTCAAAGATGATCCGAACTGACGCTAACCTACCAGGCGTCATTTACGGTGATTTGCGCAAGCCAAATGCCCCACGACTTCCTGAAACTAATGCCCCAACAAATGATGTTCATTGGGTAATGGGAGGATGGTATAAAGAAGAGAGTTATATCCGCACAAACTGGAACGGTTCTAACATTACTTATACAGTAACCCAGTTTCAATGGGACCCAATAAAGGAAACATATAGCAATACCCAATCACTCCGAGACTGGCTGACTAAATGTGCTGGCTGTCATACAACAGGTTATAATCCCACTAATCGCACATTCTCTGAATTAAATATAAAATGCGAGGCGTGCCACGGTCCAGGAAGCGAACATATTCAAAATCCTATATTTAACAAACCTGTCATTGACAGGTCATCAGAAGGCTGCGGCTTCTGCCATATCAGGGCTGAAAGTGTTGAATTAGGTAGCTTTACAAATAAGCAATTCAATTTTCCGATCGGTTACGTTCTCGGACAACCAGAAACACTCAAATTCATTCCAGAACCTCTCTCTGTAGCGGCTTCATTCTTCCCTGATGGAACCTCAAGCCGTCACCGCCAGCAATATTTAGATATGAACTATCCAGGCCGCACACCGACAAAACATTACCAAAATGGAGTTAGCTGCGTAAAGTGTCACAATCCACACACAGCAGGCATTGTAAGTGTTTATCCCGACGGCTTGCCTGCTGGTGAATACGGGATAAAAATCTACGACAATGTTAATAATAAAACAAATTATGTGGTATGGGACGGTGGCAGACTCTGGAATCCAACAAATCACATAAATACAACCAATTACGCTTCAATATCAGCCAGCGAAATTTGTTCAACCTGCCATACCGATGTTGATAATCATCACGTTCATAAGTTTAACGCCGCTGCACTTGCCGCAAATATAACCTGTGTAGATTGTCATATGCCAGACGTGATAAATGTTGATTCCAAAACCCTCCGCGGCGCCCTTCATCCTCACACATTCAATGCAATGATGCCGTATAACTCGCTTAAATATGATCCAACCCGCCAGCCAAATTCTTGCACCTATCGCTGCCACCAAGGTTCAGGCGCAAATATGTTAGCGCGCGCAGAATGGGCAGATTCAATTATTACTCTTAAACTCATCCCTATCGTTTCTGCTAATCATATTAAACTTCGTCTGATTGGAACCCCGGACTATAAATATGCTGTGGAAGCTTCAACAGACCTGATCAACTGGACAAGTATTTCCACTAATACATCAACCCAGCTGATCGATTATGCGCCGCGATGGGGATTTGAGTTGATTGACACAAATGCCGCATCTACCCAATTCAGGTTCTTCCGCGCCCGCAAGGTAAATCCTTAAAATATTGGTAAGAAACCTGATAATTTATAATTAGATTTAATCTAACAGATTCACAGGTGCTGCATCCTGACTTTTAAAATGGAATAATACTAATCCTTCTTTTGGAAATTAACCGTTGAATTAAGGAATTATATCCACCAATTAAACCGTGATTATTAATAATAGTTAAACAAAAAAATCAACGTTATCTCCAAAATAACCTGAATCATTACCATTCCAGGAAAAAAGGCACTTTTGGGTGAAATAAGATTTTGCAAAATTATTTAGTAATTGGCTGAACCGACCCCGAAGGCGTCATACACAGGTAACCACTCATAATTAGGTGGGTAGAAAAATGGAAAATATCAATATAACTCTGACGGGTATAAACAAAATGGTTTTTCTCTGTGTCTCTCTGTGTTCTCTGTGGTTTATTTATTT